>JAPLIW010000471.1 GCA_026388915.1 Deltaproteobacteria bacterium | reverse complement strand
TTTCTGTTCCAGGTAAACCCTTCCCAGGTAGAAATGGGCCTTGGCATCGGAAGGAGAGAGCGCGCGGGCCTGCTCCGCGTATTTTTGGGCTTCGGGGAAGTTGGCCTTGAGAAAATAGGCCGCCCCCAGTTCGCGGAGGATCTCCCCGTCCTGGGGAGCCAGGGAGGCCGCCTGGGAAATGCTTTCGATGGACCGGTCCAATCCTCCCATCCGTCTCTGCGCCAAACCCAGGCCGAAGAAGCACTCCGGATTGTTGGGTTGCCTTTTCTGACAATTTTC
Source organism: Deltaproteobacteria bacterium (assembly GCA_026388915.1). Taxonomy (GTDB): domain Bacteria; phylum Desulfobacterota; class SM23-61; order SM23-61; family SM23-61; genus SM23-61. The sequence continues at coordinate 10,593 of JAPLIW010000471.1, read as the reverse complement.
AAAATAGGCGACCGAACGGGCCACATCCTTTTCCTCGGCCACCAGTTTGGTCTGGATACGCTTCAAATTCCCCTCTGGAGGGCGGGCCTTTTCCATCTTTGGAAGGCTCATCATCTGCACTTCCAGGTTGCCCATCCTCTGCTCGGCGGCCGGGTGGGTGAGGAGGTAAGCAGGGGGATCGCTGGAGGCCGGGCCGGAAACCAGCCGAATTTTCTTCAGCATGGATACCATGGCCCGCGGGTCATACCCGGCCCGCTCCATAAATCTCAGGCCCAGATAGTCTGATTCCTCTTCGTTTTCCCGGCTGTATTTCAGCATGGCCGTGGCCGAGGCGGCCTGGGCCGTGACCCCGATGGCGGCGGCGGCCTGGGGCCCCAGCAAGATTCCCGCCAGCAAGGCTCCCAGGGTGGCCAGGCCCAGTTTCATCCCTTGCTCCGATTGCCGGGCAATATGCCGGGCCACCACATGCCCGATTTCATGGGCCATCACCCCCGCCAGCTCGTCTTCGCTTTCCACCATTTGAATCAGGCCGCTGTTGACAAAGACTTTGCCGCCGGGGACGGCGAAAGCGTTTATCTCCGAGGTATTCAGGACGTAAAACTCATATTCGAAAGGCTGGGTCTCCATGGTGGCCAGGATTCTTTTCCCGATCCGGGCGATATACTCCCGGGGCGCGGGGTCCTGCACCATGGGCCAGATCTTGCGGACCTCCTGAAGAACTTTTTCTCCCAGTTCCCGTTCTTCCTGGGTGGTCATAGCGGAGACCGGGGGTGGGCTGTAGAGGATAGAGCAGAAGAAAACAGCCGCCAGGATTGCGGATAGCTTTCGGAAGAATGAGGGTACCCGTCGAATCATTACTTATTTTAGCGCGATTCAGGGGCAAAGTCCAATCCAACCTAACGTACCCTTAAGCACACTTGAGGCACTTTCGAGGGAGGGATTCCTCCTATCCCATCTCCAGGCGGTCCACGGAGAACCGTTCAGCTTTCCGCGGATCCAGCCTAAGGCGGTAATCCGGACCCAGGAGAATTTTCCCCCCAGCGGTTTTCAACCCTTGAGCCAGGATCGACTCTTTCTGCTTTAAGAACCCGTTCATCTCTCCGGCGCGGATCGACATGCGTCCGGCCACCAGAGCCTCCTGGTAACAGCTGATCTCGCCGGCCGCCCCGTTCCCCAGAATGATCCCGAACCCCATTTGACGGGAAGTCTCGATCGCTTGAGCCAGCGCTTCCGCGCTGCCCATCTTCATGATCTTGAATTTAACGAAGCGGGCGCACCCGAGCTCTTTGGCTCTTTCCACGGAATCCATTCCGTAGATCGACTCATCCAGTCCGAGGGGGAGGGGGGAAATCCTGGCAAGTTCCACCATGGCGTCCCAATCCTTCTCTTTGAAGGGCTGTTCCAGAAATTCGATCCCTCGGGGATCAATGCCCTGGACAAACCTCCGGGCCTGGGGAAGGTTATACCCCTGGTTGGCATCCGCCCGGAGATGGGCTCTTCCCCGGATGATCTTTTGGGCCATTTTCACCCTTTCCACATCCTTATCCACTTCAAACCCGACTTTGATCTTTAGGGTGTCATACCCCTGGGAGATGAATTCCTCGATTTCCCTGCTGATCCCCTCCGGGTCCGTCGCCTGGAGAATCGCCAGCATCGGCACCGATAGCATTGCAGAAAGAGGGGCGAGGAGGGAATTCGGGTTCAGCATTTCCAGGGCGGTCAGGAAAGGGGTTACCGCGCAGGGCATTTCCTTCGCATGCTTGGAAATGGCCTCCCGGGCTTTTTCCGCCGGGAGGCCGAGAATCTTCGGGCCTTGCGCTTTGGCAAACTGCCAGACCTGATCGGCAGTTTCCCAAAAATAGCCCTGAACATCCGCCATGGCCTCTCCCAGCCCCTCATGACCCCCGGAATGAAGCGATACAATTGTGCAATCGAAGGCTTTCATCTCCGCCGTGGCGATCTTATAGGGCTGTTTCAGGGGGATTTTCAAACGGTAGAGCTTGACTTTTTCGATTTTCATCACGGCAGCCCTATTCCCCTTCGTAGGGGCGGTCCGCGAACCGCCCCTACGAGATTTAATAACCAAGTTCCTCTCCAACCAGAAAGACCGCGAACTCTTTGATTCCCCAGGGCCTTCTTTCAATGATGGTCGTTACCCGGCAGAGCCTGGCCGGCGTGTCGCAGTTATGGCAGACCAAATCCTGGGCACAGGGAGTGGGATCCTTTCGTCTCTGACAGTTCCTGGGGGCGGCCACCTTTTTGAGCCGGGCCAGGCCTTCGTTCAGGTTCTTGACGATCTTATTGACCCCGGCAATCACCATAACCCTTTCCGGGCCGAAGATCATGGAGGCAACCCGGTTCCCGGTGGCATCCACATTGATGAGTTTTCCGTCCAGGGTCAGGGCGTTGGTGCTGGCGAGGAAGAAGTCGGCTCTCTGCTGCATTTTCCCGACTTCCTGCCGTCTCTCCTTGGAGAGCCCCTCTTCCCAGTGATCGTAAACTTCGTTCCCTCTTTTCTCCAGCGCTTCGAGGATGCCCATTTCCCTCAGGGTGATCGATCCCCCGATTCCCACCCTGGCTCCGGAAGGGATCCTTCGCAGGACCTCTTCCCTGGCTTCGGCCACAGTTTGGAAATAAGCTGCCTCCATCTCGTTCTTTTTCAGACTTTCGATGACCTTATCGATGGTTTCCGGGATTATCGACTTCATGGAATTCAGGTCTCCTTGTTTGGGCAAAGATTTTTGCCTCGATCCTCGAACCTCGTTCCTCCTGCCTCAGTCCTTCTCCAACATCTTGCTCACTTCGGTGATATCAAAAATGGCTTCCTGATAGTCGATCTTTTTCCCGGCGCGGCGCTCTCTTTCCCTGATCTTCTCCTGATTGTATTCCAGGATCTCCCGGTCGAAGGGAAGGTTGGCCGGGTCCAGGTAGCGGACCGCCCCCCGAGCATCGCGGACGGGAATCACCTTGCCGGCCACAAACTGGTTGGGGGCCCAGGGAATGTCCAGCACCCCAGCCTGCAGGCTCCGGAGAGAGCCCAGGACCGGGTCTCCATCCCCCATTTCCAGACACGTATCCAGGATGGAACGGGCTTCCCGGGCGATCATGTTCTTTTCCTCCAGAATTTCGGAACCTTCCGGCAAGTGATTGGCGCGCACGAGGTGGATGGCCATCCGGGTCGCTCTTACTCCCTCCGCGTTCGCTTCCCGGGTGGGGATTCCTTCGGCCTCGTGGGTGGACTTGGTGATGACCTGCGTCGCTCCCGCCAGAGCGGCGATAATCCCCCCCAGGACGATCACCGCATAGGCCCGGGGCTCATCTGCCGGAAAGGCCTGCATCCATTGATGCGTGGCGATGGAAAAAAAGACGCCCCGATGGCCGAATCGTCGGAGGTACTCTCGTCCTACATCTTTTAAAGCCCGGAGAGCGGCCACGTCCTGGGAGATGTTGAGGCTCTGGCAAAGGCCCGTGCTGTAATGCTTCACTCCCTGGCCTGCGGCCATGAGCATTTCCAGGACCGCCACGGCAATCCCGATTCCCGGGGGGATAAGGGTTCCGGTAAGAAATCCAGGCTGTTCCCGGTGGAGGCGGATGCCCCTCTCTTCATAGAACGAAGTCAGCCGGTCCAGGTACTGGTAATTGCGGATCCCCTGTTCAAAGGGCAAGTCTTTGGTGTAGGCGGCGGTGTAGGAAATCGCCGCGCCGAGAAAAGCGGTCATGCCCCCGGCAAAACCCGTTTCCGCGGTGAGCTGGGGAAAGGCGGTTCCGGAGAGGACGATGATCGGCCGCTCAACCGATTCCGATATTTGACGCACGGCGCGAAAGCCGTGGTTGACGATGGGGCATCCGTTCAGCATGGAACGGCCCGCGCTGCGGCTTTCTTCCATGCCCCGCTGGGCGTCGTGAAATTTTAGGTTGCGGGTATAGGTATCCGTCGTCGTGGGAAGAAGGTCGGCTCCACCTTTTTCCTGTAAACACCGGAGGAGGGCGATATGATCGTCAATCAACGCCACCCCTCCCCGGGGCTGGACCAGGGTGCGGCCTTCCTTCTCCGCCTGCACGATCACTCGGGCATACTGCTTTCCGGGAGGAAGGCTTTTCAGGTAATCGACGACTTCCTCAAGATCGATCTCTTTCCCCGTCGGCCAGAACGAAAGGACCTTCTCCCGTTCGGCCAAGAACTCTTCCTCGGACCAGCGTTTATTATTCAGTTCCATTTTAAGATCCTGAACCGCAGAGCACGCAGAGAACGCAGAGGAATAAAAGGGAAAAATTATTAAAGCCCCGAATCAATCTTTTGCTTTTGTACATGAATATCTCTGCGTTCTCTGCGATCTCTGCGGTGGATGTATTTCAGTTCCATTTTTTTAAATATTTTTTGGCTATCCGAAAGGCTGATTCCGGATAACGGTCTGCCAGTAGCCCCACCGCAAAAAGACAGTACCGGCCATCGGTGTACAGGTTCGGGGATTTGGGCCGGAGGGAAAAAGGCTCTTCCGGAGAAAAAAGCGTTCGCCGCAGAATTTCGCCGGCCTGGCGGTGGTGGATGAAAATTCCTCCCGTCCCGATGAGGTGTTCGACACCGGTCAAGTCTTTTCCATACTGGACGTAGTATTGTCCCTGGGGACCCCAGAGGGCTTCGATCAACCCTGCATGCCTCTCCATGGCCGCCCGGGCCGCGCAGGCGGCCAGGGCAAAGTCCAGGTCTTGATCTTCCGCCGTTTGGGGGAGGACTTCCACGCACTGAGAAAGCTTTTCAAGTCTTGGGGCGAGGTCTTTTTGGAAAAGGCTGGCATGCTGGAGAATTCGCCCCTCCCCGCACAGCTTAAGAATCGTGCCGGCATTGTAACGGAGACCCAGGTCTCCTTCGACCGTGCGTTTGGTCAAAGGCTCCGGCAGGCCTTTGCGCACCACCCCGGGTTGAACCGGGTTTCCCGCGCCGATGGAATGGACGTCGGTCGTAGCCCCCCCGATATCCACGATGACCAGATCTCCCAACCCCTTCTCCGAACCCGTCCCCTGGGAAAGGAGCTGAGCGGCCCGCAACACGGCCGTGGGCGTGGGCATGAGGATGCCCCCGACAAATTCTTCCACCTTCTTCAAACCCTTGGACTCGACGATCCTTTCGATAAAGACTTTCCGGATCATCTCCCGGACCGGCTCCACGTTCAGGACATTCACTTCCGGCATGACGTTGTCGGTCAGAAGGGTGATTTTCCCGGCGGCGGACAGAATGGATTGAACCTCGTCCGCCGCCGCTTTGTTCCCGGCAATCAAGACGGGGCACGGGATCCTGCTGGCCGCAAGCAGGCGGGCATTGTCGAGGATGACCTCCCGGTTTCCTCCGTCCGTTCCCCCGGCAAGGAGAAGGATGTCCGGCTTCAGTCCCACCAGTTCCTCCAGTTCCCGGGTGGAAAGACGGAAAGAGTAAACCTTGATGACTTTGGCCCCGGCTCCCAGCGCCGCCCGCCGGGCGGCTTCCGCCGAAAGCTCCGGAATCAGGCCGATGGTGATCATTCCCAGGCCGCCGGCGGCGCTGCTGCTGGACAGCCGGCATTCATAAGGGGCACCCTGCAAATGAGGGGGTAGGAGGTCCAGGGCCCGCCGCAGCCCCACCATGATATCCGTTTCCACGGTGGTGCAGCTCTGGGCGTAAGCGAGAATCTCTTCCGCGGCCAAATCAACCGCCAGGAGCTTGGTGAACGTGCTGCCGAAATCTATCAAAAGGGCAAGGGACATAACGGGAAATCAGGTTAAGGCTGAGGCTAAGTACACTGCTTCATAAATTCGGTAACGTATTTTCTGGTCAAGCGGCAAGCCGGGCCGAGTCGGGCCATGGTGTTTTTATTTTTGAAATTAGCAGGTTAAGGTCTTTACGGGTAAATTTCCACTCGAAAGGTTTTGCAATCTGCTCGTAATATTTCTGGAAGCCGATGATACGCTCCTCAAGAGCCTGGAGAGAAGAAAAATCATTCGGGGTAAGAGCCTTTCGTTGAAGAACTGAAAAGTAGATCTCGATCTGGTTTAGCCAGCTAGCATGGACGGGACCGTGGATAAGCGCCAGATTAGAAAATTTGTCTTGTAAACGTTCGACCGACTTTACTCCCCGATGGGCGGAGCCATTATCCACAATCCAAAAGACTCTTCTTGCTTCTTTGTAGGGGGGCTGGGCCATTACTTGGTCCACCAGGCGGCCAAAGGGGGCGATGCCGGTTTTGCGTTCGCAGCGGCCAAAAAGTTTAGCCTGGTGTACATCGAGGGCCGCAACATAAGCCCATGCCCCACATCGTTTATATTCGTGTTCTACCTTGATGGGCGAACCGGGTTGAGCAGGACAGGTAGGGTGCCGCCGAGCCCGAGCCTGGATACTCGTCTTGTCATCGGCACACAGAACAAATTCATCTTTTCGCAACTCCTTGCCGTTCCAAACCCTTTGGTAGAGGTCCAGGATTCGTCCTGCTTTCTCGGAAAACTGAGGGTCTCTGGGGAAAATCCAGGAACGATGTTGCCAAGGCTTGATGGCATCCTCATGCAGCCATCGCCATACCGTACTACCGCTGAGGGTAGCCACCAGGCCCGACTGGCAGGCATATCTGGCAATCTCCGCAGCACTCCAACGCGAAAGGGGCACCTCATGGAGGGCTGGCAGCTCACAGGCGATTGCCTTCACCTGAACGATGACGTCTGGGGGGAAAAGACCGGGGGCGGCCCGGTCGAGGGCGTTCTTCCAGGCCTTCCAGGCGTTGCTCAAAGAAACGTTTGCGCCACATGCTGACAATTTCTCGGCGAGTATCCAATTGGGCAGCGATTTCATCATTGCCGATCCCCTGGGCTGCGAGGAGAATCATTTTGGCCCGAATTACTTTAATATACGGTAACGTATATTTTGTGGATCGTCTCGCTAATTCTCGCTCTTCATCTGGCCTTAAAATGATAGAATATGGGCTTTTCTTTGGCATGGATGCAACCTCCTGGTTACTACCATGCCATAAAATATTAACTTTTTCAAAATAAATACGTTACCGTATTTATGAAATTGGGTACTAAGGTTAAGGAAAAGCTCGACCTGAACCTTAACCTCAGCCTTTTTGCAAATCCTTTTTCAAATCCGCGATGACCTGCTGGGGGGAGACGCCGGGGGGATAGGCGCGGTTGAAGCCCATCTGGAGGAAACGCTTTTCTACTTCTTCCCAATTTTGCTTGCCCACCACCAGGTTTCCGCCGACGACCAGGTGGATCTCCCCGACTCCCGCCTCGATGCAGTTTTCCCGGAACCCGCGGCACTCCATCTCCCCGTGGCCGCAGAGGGAACCCACCAGGAGGGCGTCCGCCGCGGTTTCGATGGCCGCGCGGATAAAATCCTGCTGGGAGGAAAAGGTTCCAATGTTGACGACCTTGAACCCCTCGATCTCCAGGGCATGGGCCATGATCTTGTTTCCCACCACGTGGGCATCCACTCCCAGGACTCCCAGAACGACGGTCATTTTTCCCTTCCGGTCGCCCATTTTTAAGCCTGAGCTTTCTTCCCTTTCTTTCCCAGACCTCTCAGGAATGGCATGATGAGGAGCGCGACGGAGATGACGATTAGACAACCGCTTATCGGTCGCGTGAAGAAGATGGTAAAGTCGTTGCCGGCACCGATCATGGTCGTCAGGAAGTACTTTTCCGCTAAGGGCCCGAGAATGATTCCCAGGATCATGGGGGGGATCGGGAGGTCATACCGCCGCATGAAGTATCCCACGATCCCGAAGATGGCCATGAACCAGACATCCGCCATATCGTTGCGCAGAGCAAATGCCCCCAGGAAGCAGAAGGTGATGATGAAGGCGCAGAGGATATTTTCCGGAACCCGCATCAGTTCGGAGAAAAATTTTGCGGTGACCAAACCGGCCAAGATCATGATCAGGTTACAGACCAGCATCCCCACGAAAATGGTGTAAACCGCTTCGGGCGATTTGTTGAAAAGGAGCGGTCCCGGTTGGATACCGTGAAGGAGAAAGGCCCCCATCATGACCGCCGTGGCGCCGCTTCCGGGTATGCCGAGGGTGAGCAGGGGGATCATGGCGCCCCCGGTGGAGGCATTGATCGAAGTCTCCGAGGCCGCCAGCCCTTCCCAGACCCCGGTGCCGAATTTTTCCGGGGTCTTGGAGACCTGCTTTTCCACGCCATAGCTGACAAAAGAAGCGACCGTTGCCCCGGTGCCGGGGATCGCCCCGATGACCGTTCCAATCCCCAGCCCTCGTAAAATTGTGTTGCGCAGCGCCCAGATCTCTCCCAAGGTGGGGAGGGTCGTTTTAGGACGGGTGCGAATGATTTCCCCGTCCCCTTTGTTCTTTACGGAAAGCTGATCGAGAACTTCCCCGATGGCGAAGAGGCCGATCAAGACGGTGGTGAAGCTGATCCCAGTCTCCATAATTCGAGATCCGAAAGTAAAGCGCACGGCCCCATAGATATCGTCCATGCCCACGGTGCCCAAAAACATGCCGATGAAGAGGGAGATGAAAGCCGAACCGATCGACCGGGTGCCAATGACCACCACGCTCACCAGGCCAAGGAAGACCACCGAGAAATACTCGCAGGAGGAAAAAGAGAGAGCCACCTTGGCAAAGGGCGGGGAGACAAAGGTCATGACCAAGGCGCTTAGGAATCCGCCGATGGCCGAGCACATGATGGCCATTCCTAAAGCTTTGGACACGAAACCTTTCTTATTCAGCTGGTAGCCTTCCCAGGTCGTGGGGACATTCATGGGATCGCCGGGGATGTTGAAGAGAATTCCGGTAATGGACCCCCCGAAGACTCCTCCGCAATATACGGAGGTCATGAGGAGAAGGGAAGGAACGATTCCCATCAAATAAGTGAAGGGCAGAACCAGGACAATGGCGTTGAGCATGGTGATGCCCGGGAGAGCCCCGGCCAGGACTCCGATGACCAACCCCACGAGGATCATGGAGAAGTTCAAAGGATCAAAAGTGTTTACCAACCCGGTGCCCAGAAGTGCCAATTGATCGAACATGGAGCGGTCTCCTTGCCAGATTCGCTATACGAACCGCCGTGCGGTTGAATTCCGCGCTTTTCCGCGGGGGCGATTCATGAATCGCCCCGACAGATCTCAGATGATATGCAAAACCCGGTAGAGAAAAATGGTCATGTCGTCGAAAAACCACTGACCCTTGGGCAGGGGGAGATAGACGATCTTCACGAAAAGGTAAAGAAGAAAGATGGTCCCCAGGACCGAGGTCAGGAACAAAGGGACTTTTTTGCGCACCCCGGCGATGCGCATGAAAAGGAGGAGGAAAATGAAATTGCACAGAGGAAATCCGATGATATCCATGAAATAAACCCCGGCGATGACCATCGCGATCATCGCCGCCAGTTTGGGAATATCCACTTCGGGACGAGGTCCTGCCGGGGTCCCTTCCGCCCCCCCTTTCCGACGGGCCATGAGAATTTCACCGGCTTTGATCCCGCAGCTGACCATCAGGAAGATGAGAATCATCTTGGGCCAAAAGGCTGCGCCCAACTGCTCCGGACTGGGGGGTTCATCAATCTTCCCGGCGAGAAAGTAAAAATAAACCACCAGAAGAAAGATCAAGAGAGGTCCGATCAGGGATTTTAAGACAGGCTCCAAGCTCGCATGCTGTGCTTGCCCGGCATCGATTTTGGACATGGCTATCCTCTTTTCAATGACTCAGGAGGGTCGGATTCCTCGCTCTACTTGGCCATCCCGAAGGTCTTCATGAAATTCCGCAGCGTCTCCACTTCGGAAGCGATCCAGGCCGAATATTTGTCCGGACCCATATAACTCTCGGGGTCGAGGTACTGGTCCTGGGAGAATTTTTTCCATTCGGGAGTATCCGTAGCTTTTTGGAAGGCCTCGGCCAGGAGCTTGACCCGGTCAGCCGGCACACCCTTCTTGGCCACGATGGAGCGGAACTGAGGGAGGCTGATATCTAAGCCCAATTCCAGGGAGCAGGGGAGGTCGGGAAAAGCCGGGAAACGCTTTTGAGAGAAGACGATCACGGGGCGGAGCTGCTTGGCCTCCAGGTACTGTTTGATGTCCCCGGCCTGCTCGTAGAGAACTTCGGAGTGACCCCCCAGCGTTGAAGCATAACGCTCCCCGGGTTGAGGAATGGGGATGGTGGTCATTTTGTACCCTTTGGAGGCTAAGTACCGAACCGTAATATCATCCACCGTGCCGAAACCGGTGGCCGCCACTTTCAGTTTCCCCGGGTTTTCTTTGGCATACTTCAAAAGGTCCTGGATGGTTTTAAAAGGACTGTCCATCTTCACGAACAGGTAAGATTGAGCCACCTGAGTGCGGACGATCCATTCGAAATCGGTAATCTTGTGCCGCGCCGTGCCCGCGGGGATCGTGCCCAGGGTGTCGGCGATGTAGGTGGCGATTGTGTATCCATCGGCCTTGGCGGCGAGGAGATTGGCCATTCCCGAGTTCCCCGAAGAACCGGGGATGTTCGAGACGGGAAGGGCGACTCCCAGGAACTTCTCCGCCAACTTCCCGATGGTCCGGGCCATCTGATCGGCGCCGCCGCCCACTCCCCAGGTGCAGATGAAGTCGATGGGGCGGTCCGGGTA
>JAPLIW010000896.1 GCA_026388915.1 Deltaproteobacteria bacterium | reverse complement strand
CGCACCACAATTTCTTTGCCGTTATCTTCCATTTCGCCGATTCAGGTTTCGTCGTGCTTTGCATCCGGGCCTCCTCTTCCCTAATCAATATTCTCCTTATAAATGAATTTTTGTGACTCCGGTAACCCCAATTTTGTGGGCCGGTTCAGGCCTGGCTCTCCGGTGCTTTAAAATGGTTCCAGAGCGTGCCGATGATGCCTGAGGCTCCGGTAATAAATCCCGTCATAAAGAGGATGGGTTTCATAATCGAGATGCACGGCATCTCCGGATTTGCGCACACCCCGATGAGCGTCGTGGGAAAAAGAACAATCAGGATGCCAAGACCAAAGGCGCATAGGGATAAGAATTTTCGGGATTCCAGGTTTCGGCTGATGAGGAGGAGAAACCCGACCAATAACACCATGGCCCCGATGCCCATCTCGGCCCGCGCGGTCCACAGGCATTTCATGGGAATGGTTTTTCCCCCGGGAAGCTGGATCGCTTTTCCTTCCGCGGCGCAAGTGTAATAAGACGGGATTAGATGAGGCCGGGATGATGCGTTACGAGAAGAATGGTCGTCCCGCCTGCATGAATCTTCTGCAGCAGGGCCATGACTTCTTCTTCCGTTCTTTCGTCGAGATTGGCGGTTGGCTCGTCCGCCAGGAGGACCGGCGGGCGATTTACGATCGCCCGGGCAATCACCACCCTCTTTTCTTCGCCTGCAGAGAGGTGGCGAGGAAAAGCTTCTTTAAGCCCGGAAAGTCCCACCGCATCAAGCGCCTCCCGCCCACGCTGATAAGCATTTCTCCGCGTTTCCTTCGGCGCGAAAAGAGTCGGTAAAACTACATTATCCATTACGTTCAACGTGGGCATCAGGCTGGGTACCTGGAACATGAGTCCAATTTTCCTGTTCCGCAGGACCGATATCTCCTCGTCCTTCATGGCCCAGATGTCCATCCCTTCAAAAATCACCTTTCCCGAATCCGGCTTCGCCAGCCCGGCAATCAGATTCAAGAGGGTGGTCTTCCCGCATCCCGAGCGTCCGGTTATGACTACAAATTCTCCGGCCTGAATGGTCATCTCCACCTGCTCGACCGCCCTCACGGTCATCTGCATGCTGCCCTGGCCCCGGAAATATGTTTTGGTTACTTGTTTAAGCTCAATCATTCGTTATCCCTGTCTCATGGCTGCAGCCGGGTCCATGCGGCTGGCCCGGAGAGCCGGATAGAGGAGCGCAGGAAGGACAAGAGCCAGGGATAGAATAAAAGACCCGGCCATAAAGAAAACCAGGGCTGACCAGGAGGGGAAAAGGACCGGCATTTCGAGGGCGGAGATCAGCCATGTTCGGAATATGAAAAGGAAGCTTCCCCCTATGATGATTCCGGCCAATCCTCCGGCAACGGCCGGAAAGGAGCTTTCGGTCAGAATCAGGCGGAATATGAAATTGCGCGTGGCCCCGGCCGCCCGGAGCAGGCCCATTTCCCTCCTTCGCTCATCCACGATCATTGAAAAAATGAATGCGGTAAGCACAACTGCTACGATCCATAT
>JAPLIW010000893.1 GCA_026388915.1 Deltaproteobacteria bacterium | reverse complement strand
GGAATGCGGAAGGCCATTGATTCAAAAGAATCGGTTTCTTCGGGGGAAAAGGGGCTCTTCGCCTTGAGGAGGCTGCTTTTCCGCGCCTTCGGCTGGTGGGCCGGCTTTTCCTGGCTTTATGCCCTCTCGTCCCAATGCCCTTTCTGCGGTCAGCCGGGATGCCCCGTGGGGCCCTTGGGGACCGGGTTGATCGGCGGGCTGTTCTCCTTCCTGAGCCATTTCATTTTCCGGATATTCCGGCGACCTTCCGGCCATATCCATCGCGAATGATTCATATGCATTACTTATGCACCGTTTAGGGTAATCGCCCTGGCTTTTCAATCCATGGAAGGGAGCAGGAGTATTTCTCGGGTTATGGAATCTTTGATGAGGGACGAAATGAGGACGTTCGTGTCAACGATCAATCTCATGATACGTTCTTATAACGTTTCCAAAGACCGGCCTCTTTATGCTTTTTGCCCCAGGGGACGTTGCCCGGAATTTGAAAAAATTTTCTTGACGGGTCCTCATTTTGATTATATGATTAGGTATTCATAATTGCATGGAGGGTTGATATGGAAGAAAGGGCGATTCAATTGAAGTCGGAAGTTTTGAAGGCCCTGGCCCAGCCCACGCGCTTGAAGATCCTGGAGCTGCTTCGCAACGGAGAGAGATGTATCTGTGAAATTGTACCGGCCATCAACGGGGAACAGTCCAACATCTCCCGGCATATTTCCGTGATGCAGAAGAGCCACCTGATCACTACCCGGAAGGACGGGGTCAAGGTGATGGTGAAAGTCCGGGACCCCAGGATCTTTGAAATCTTGGATACCGTGGGGCTTTTTCTAAAAACCCAGATGCAGGAGCAAAGCCGCCTCATGCGAGCCCTCTGATTGCATCCTTCCCCGGAAAAAATAAAGGGAAAAAATAGAGATGGAGAGTTTTGCTTATCTAATGAAGGCGGGGCTGGATGCTCTTGAAGACTACATCCTGGCCCATACGGCCACCTGCCTGGTGCCGGCTTTTTTTATTGCCGGGGCCATGTCTGCCCTGTTTCCCAAGGATAAAATACTTCGTTACCTCGGAGAAAAGACCCAAGCTAAAGACCCAAGCTTATATTTCCTACCCCATATCGGTCGTAGCCGGTCTATTTCTGGCTGTCTGTTCCTGTACGGTTCTTCCCCTATTTGCCGGAATCCGCCAGAGAGGGGCAGGGATCGGGCCTGCAGTCGCTTTCTTATATACTGCTCCCGCGACGAATATCTTGGCCATTATATACACCAGCGAACTCATCGGAGCGGATTTGGCTTTGGCCCGGATCATTCTTTCGGTGAGCTTTGCCAGTATCATCGGAATGGTCCTGGCTGCTTCTTTTAAAGAAGAGGCCGAAAAGGTCCTTCCCAACTCACCAGACCCACCCGTTTCAGCAGCCGTCCAGATTAATAATGAAGAGGATGGAAAATCCCACCGGTTTTGGGCCTTCTTCCTCATTTTGGTGGCCAGCCTCCTCGTTGGAGCTTCCTCTCTTATCGATTGGACCACAAAGGGAATCATCTTATCGGCCTTGATTGCGGCTTTGCTTGCTATCATTATCTTCTGGTTGCCAGGCGAAGAT
>JAPLIW010000773.1 GCA_026388915.1 Deltaproteobacteria bacterium | reverse complement strand
AGTTTTTTCTTTGTAAAGACCAAAACCACAAATCTTTTTATGAAAATGGACTCCTCTTTGCCTTTCGATCCTTCAGGGATGAAGACAAGAGGATGAACGAAGAGGAAGCAGAGAGCGCAGAGATCATCCTTAGAAAGACCTTTGGTGTTTTTGACCATCCGGGAGGCGCTGGAAATGGGGGCACTTTTCCTCCTGCATCCGGCCTTAAGCTCTTGGCCATTTTAATCTCTGCGTGCTCTGCGAGCTCTGCGGTTAAGTTTTTTTTATTTGGGTAGCCCCTTTTCGTCAAAGAGCCCTTCAAAGAGAACTCCGCTCAGGTATCTCTCCCCGGAATCCGGCAGAATGACCACAATCGTGCGGCCGGCGAATTCCTTCTCCCCGGCTATGCGGAGGGCGGCCGCCACAGCCGCACCGCAGGAGATTCCGGAGAGAATTCCCTCCTCCCGCGAAAGCCTCCGGGCGTGTTCGATGGCCTCTTCGCTGCCCACCTGTTCCACGCGGTCAACCAGGGAAAGATCGAGAGTCTCGGGAATGAACCCGGCGCCGATACCCTGGATCTTGTGGAGACCGGGTTTGAGTTCCTGCCCGGCCAGGCGCTGGCTGATGACCGGGCTTTCGCGGGGTTCCACGGCTACGCTGAGAAGGGGGTGTTTCTTTTCCTTCTTCAGGAAGCCGGAAATCCCCGAGATCGTGCCCCCGGTGCCCACCCCGGAGACGAGGACATCCACCTTTCCTCCCGTCTGTTCCCAGATCTCCGGGCCGGTGGTCCGGAAATGAATTTCCGGATTCGCTGGGTTCTTGAATTGCTGGGGCATGTAGGCCCCGGGGTTGGACTGGAGGATGCGTTCGGCCTCCTGGATCGCTCCGGTCATTCCTCTTGCGGCCGGGGTGAGGACGATGTGGGCCCCCAGGGCGGCCAGGACCTTGCGGCGCTCCAGGGAGGCGGTCTCGGGCATGGTGACCGTGAGCTTATATCCCCGGGCGGCGGCGACGAAGGCCAGGCCAATTCCCGTGTTGCCGCTGGTGGGTTCCACGATTTCCATCCCCGGCTTCAGCAGTCCTTTCTTTTCGGCGTCCCAGATCATGTTTGCCCCGATGCGGCACTTGACCGAATAAGCGGGATTTCGCCCTTCCACCTTGGCCAGGACGGTGGCCTTCACGCCCTGAGCCATGCGGTTAATCCGAACCAGAGGGGTGTTCCCGATGGAGAAAGAATTGTCGGAAAAGAAATTCGCCATTCAATGCTCCTTTCTATGAGAGAGAAATAGGAGGGACCGGGCAAGGGAGGCAGGTTTTTCTCTATTTTAAAACAGAGTCCTTCCGTTCGGAAGCCGATTAGAAAAACAGGGACCCGCCGAGCCTGATGATCCAAATTCCTCCACCCTGAACCCCAACGAGTAAACTGGGGGTGGTCAAGGTAAGTTAGATTATGCACTTGATCTGGATGAATTTTTGTTGTTTAATATTGATGGTCTCGTAAAAAGTCTATGGGATCGTCACCCCGGCGGAAGCCGGGGTCCAGAACAACCTGAAATAACTGGATTCCGGCTTTCGCCGGAATGACGAATTCTATGGAATTTCGAGTTTTTACGAATTCATCAATATTAGCTTAAGACGGATTTTATCCGTTTCAGGAATGACGGCAATTTGCAGAATTGGTTCCGAGATAAACCGCAAATGGATCGTGGACGGGTTTTTGTATTCCCATCCCATTGACCGTTTTTTAAGGAGAGTGAGCTTATGAAGCTGAAACCCCTGACCCCCGAAATTGATGAGTTGCGGAAAATCATTATTTCCTCCAACCTGACCTCTTGTTACATCCTGCTGGAAGAACTTCT
>JAPLIW010000475.1 GCA_026388915.1 Deltaproteobacteria bacterium | reverse complement strand
GGGTTGAAGATGCATCGGCGAAAATGGATGACCCTCCGGATCACCTCTTTCACCTTTTCCTGGACGGTAATCTTTTCCCCGTTGGAAAGGGTGATGATCGTATCCGGGGTTTCTTCTATGGAGACGATCAAGTCCGGGTTGATCACCAAGGGGCGGTTGTTTAAACGGGTCACAGCAATCATGGCCGCAGTCCTCCCTGAAGATTTATCCATTATATCGGCTAACTCTTGGATTAACTTAAATCTTTTTAAAAGGAAAGAATTCCGGAGGGGGATTCTCAGGAGGGGAAAGCAACCCTTCCCGGCGCCTCCGGACATCCCCAATTTCATTAGGAAAAGACGGATATTACTGGAAACCCGTCCCGCCTACACCTTCTCTTATCGGCAGAACGGGGCGGGAAAAGAAGTACCGATCTCTTTTCTTCTGGAGTCTTCCCGGCGAAGAGGTCTTTTTTCCCCAACCGGGGGTGGTAAGCCTTTGGTTTTTATTGACTTGTTCCTTCTTTGAATATATGTTAGATCCCTAGCCGAAGATCCCTTGCCCGTGGTGATTGTTTCCCTGCCATTCCATGCGGGATAGATGGATGAAAGATCCCCGGGGGTTGAGCTCTTCGGGTTTCTTCCAAGGGAAAAGGCAAGCTCATTTGATTTAGCCAACTTTCTAAAGGAGGAAATTCAATGAATCGGGAAAGAATGCTTTGGGGGGCCTTAGGACTCATTTCTTCATTCATCTTCCTTATCCCCGCGTTGTCCCAGGCCCAGAAATTTCTGACCAAGCCCGTCGAATTTGTCTGCCATGCCGCGCCCGGGGGAGGCAGCGATATCATGGCCCGGATGATGCAGACGGTCATCGAAAAAGAGAAGCTCTGCCCCCAGCCGGTCGCCGTGGTCAACCGGCCCGGCGGCGGCGGGGCTATTGCCTTTGCCTATGTGGCGGGGAAAAAGGGCGACCCCCATTTCTGGCTGACGGCGACCACCAGTTTTCTGACCACCCCGCTTCTGGGGAAATCCAAGTACACCTACAAAGACTTCACGGCCCTGGCGAATCTGGCCTACGATGATTTCTTCGTCACCGTGAAGGCCGATTCACCGTACAAAACGATGAAGGACCTGATCGAGGATGCCAAGAAAAAACCGGGACAGATCAAGACCGGCGGGACCTACGCCCCGGGCACGGACGCCCTCATCTCTCACATGATCGAAAAGGCGGCCGGGGTGAAATTCAACTACATCCCCTTCAAGAGCGGGGGGGAAGCCATGATCGCCCTCCTGGGAGAAAATCTGGACATGTTCTATCCCAATCCGGGAGAGGCCCTGGCCCAGATGGAAGCCAAGAAGGTGCGCATCCTGGCCGTGGCCAGCGAGAAGCGGTTGCCCGCGGCCCCGGACATCCCCACCCTGCGGGAGCTGGGAATCAACGCGGCCTTCCAGCAGGTCCGCAGCATTGCCGCCCCCAGGGACCTTCCGCCCGATACGGTCCGCTTCTACGAAGACCTTTTCCGCAAACTGGCCGAGTCCAAGTGGTGGAAGGAAAAATACATCCAGGAGAATATGCTGACCTGGGATTACAAAAACAGCGCCGACACGATGAAGCTGTGGAATACCAACAACGAATTCTGCGCCCGGACCATGAAGGAGATGGGCGTCATCAAATGAAACGAGATCCTGGAGTTTTTCGAACGGAGTGATTCACCCGCTGGGTTTTTGCCCGCGGAAAGGGGCGACGATGAGAAAGGGCCTGATCGCAGCGAGCATCCTCCTCATGGGATTGTCGCTTTACGGGATCATCGAATCTTCCAGGCTGGAACGAACGATGCAGATGGGCGTGGGAATCGCCTTTTTCCCCCTGAGCATGAGCATCGGGATCGGCATTCTAGCGGCGGTTCTCCTGGTTGGAATCCTGAAGGGTAAAGTAGAGATCAAGGATGAGCCGATTTGCGAGAAGGGGGGAGCCTGGCGGGTGGTCACGGTGGTGGCCATCCTCCTGGCGTACATTATCCTCATCGAAGCAATCGGCTACGTGCCTTCCACGTTTCTATTTTTTGCCGCCACGGTCCTTTTCCTCGGCAAGGGCCGGATCCTGAAGACCCTGCTGACCAGCGCGGCCTGCACTTTCTTCCTCTACGCCATTTTCCGGGTGTGGCTGAAGTCTCCGCTCCCCACCGGGTTCCTGGGAATGTAAGGGGAAAAGCATGTTCGAACACTTGATTGCGGGTTTTATCACGGTCATCTCCCCCACCAATCTCCTCTTCTGCTTTTTCGGCGTGACCATCGGGACCATCATCGGGGTCCTGCCCGGCGTGGGGCCGGTGGCCGGGACGGCCATGCTCGTTCCCTTCACCTTCGGCATGAATCCCACCACGGCCATCATCATGCTGGCCGGAATCTATTACGGGGCCATGTACGGTGGCTCGACCACCTCCATCCTGATGAACCTTCCCGGGGAATCAGCTTCGGTCATGACCTGCCTGGACGGTTACCAGATGGGCCAGAAAGGCAGGGCCGGCGCAGCCCTGGGCATATCGGCCATCGGTTCCTTCATCGCCGGGACCCTGAGCGTGCTCGGCCTGATGTTGCTGGCGCCCCCGCTGGCCGAATTTGCGATCCGCTTCGGCCCGCCGGAGTATTTTGCCCTGATGACTCTGGGAATGACCCTGGTCATCTCCCTGGTGGGGGAGTCCATGGTCAAGGGCCTGATCGCCGGCGCCTTTGGGATCTTTCTCGGCACCATCGGCATGGACCCCACCACCGGCATCGAACGCTTCTCCTACGGGATCCCCACGCTTCTGGACGGGCTCAGTTTCGTGAGCGTCTCGGTGGGGCTCTTTGCCATCTCCGAGGTTCTGGAGATGGCCGAACACTCCTCCCAACCTCCGGCCTATATCGATAAGATTTCCAATCTCCTGCCCAACCGGGAGGACTGGAAGCGGTCCATTTTTCCGATCCTCCGGGGGACGGCCATCGGGTTTTTCGCCTGCACCATGCCCGGGGCGGGAGCCACCGTGGCCTCCATGCTGGCCTACGCCGCGGAGAAGAAAATCTCCAAAGACCCGGAAAAGTTTGGCACGGGAATCATCGAAGGGGTAGCGGCGCCGGAGGCCGCCAACAACGCCGCCACCGGCGGCGCCATGATCCCGCTCCTCGTTCTCGGTGTTCCGGGTTCGGGCACGGCCGCGGTCATGATGGGGGCCCTGCTGATCCACGGGATGCGGCCCGGCCCCCTCCTTTTTGAGAAGCATCCTGATTTTTTCTGGGCGGTCACCGCCAGCATGTACATCGGCAATGTGATGCTGCTGATCCTGAACCTACCCTTCGTGGGCATCTGGGCCCGCATGTTGAAGATCCCCCATGCCATCCTGATCCCCCTGATTTTGGCCATCTCCTCCGTTGGCGTCTTCACCGTCAACAACAACCTGGTCGAGGTTTGGATCATGCTGCTTTTCGGGATCATCGGGTACTTCATGAAAAAATTCGGCTTTCCCGCCGCCCCGGTGGTCCTCGCACTGATCCTGACGCCGATCATGGAGAACGCCCTGCAGCAGTCGCTGCAGATGTCGCACCAGAGTATTTCCATCTTCTTCACCCGGCCCATCTCCCTGGCCCTGTTGATGGTAGCCATGGTCTCGCTCCTCAGCCCCCTGGCCCGGCTTCTCTGGGTGAAGGCCAGAAAAACGTAGAACCACAGAGGACGCAGAGGTCACCGAGAAGAGAAACAAATAAATTCCCTCCCCCCTCTGCGGGGGAGGGGTCGGGTGGGGGGCCGATTGAAACGAAAGTCCAGCACGAGAAGGGCGATTTGTTAGGTTGGTGACATGCTCCTTTTTTTCGCCATTCTTCTGGCCGCCATCCTCCTCCTGGTTCTCCTCGTCTATGAGAAACGGGAGGAGGAAAAGCCCCGGCTGATCGCCAAGACGATCCTCTCCTGCCTGTTTGTTCTGGTTGCCTTTCTTCAGCCTTCTTCGGTTCCATGCTACGGAAATTTCATCCTCATCGGCCTGATTTTTTGTCTGGTGGGGGATGTCTGTCTGGCTCTGCCGGGGGACAAAATATTTCGGGCGGGACTGGTTGCCTTTTTGGTCGGGCACATCTTTTATGTGATTGGCTTTACGTATCTTGTTCCCGTCTCCAACTGGTTCATTCCGGGAGCCATCCTGTTCTGGGTATTCAGCCTCCTTGTTTTTGTGTGGCTCCGGCCGCACCTGAAAGCCATGCTGGTCCCCGTGGTGGTTTACATCCTGGTGATCACGGTGATGGCCTCGGGAGCCTGGGCGGTTTTCGGTAGGTCGGCCTCCCCTTTCTGGGGCAGGACATTTATCTTTGCTGGAGCCGTCCTTTTTTATGTCTCCGATGT
Source organism: Deltaproteobacteria bacterium (assembly GCA_026388915.1). Classification (GTDB taxonomy): domain Bacteria; phylum Desulfobacterota; class SM23-61; order SM23-61; family SM23-61; genus SM23-61. Next base: position 2,593 of record JAPLIW010000475.1, on the reverse strand, counting down.
CTTCGTCGCCCGGAACCAATTTGTCAAAAGAGAATTCCTCAACCGGCTGATCGGCCTGCCGCTTTATTACGCCGGCCAATTCCTGCTTGCTTTTTCGATTGGGCTTCTATAAATGAAGGAGATGGAAATTATCAAATAGACAAGATTCGAAACAAGGGATTCTTGCAATCCAGGGGCGACTCACCGGTCGCCCCTGCTTGTCTAGAAGATATGATATTGCAGCAGGATAATCTGGTAGAGGATGACTCCGAGGAATAGAAGGGTGATCCACAAGATGATTCTATGAACGTATCGAAACCTGCTGTGAAGGCACAAGAGAATTATATTCACCGAAACGAGCATGAATTTCCAGATCCAAAACTGGTCCCCATAGACCTCGATCGCCGAGCGGACAATCGGGTTCACCTCCCAGCCGCCGCATTCCAGGATGATCATGGTGAAGAAGGAATCGAGAACATTGAGCCCCACGATCAGGATGAGAAAGAAAAGCAAACCGGGACCATACCGGTCGACGTACCCTCCCTTCTCCTGATCCTCTTTTCTGCGCAGAAGCTTCCTTTGCCCCCAGAAAGTATACCGGCTGAAAAGGGGGGTAGGCTGCCTCCGCCGGTCTCTAAAACTTCGCTTTTCCATTTCTCTCCGGGTGAAATTAGCTCTCCTGAAATCTTCGGCACCTGGTAATGTGCAGATTGGATGCCAAATAACCAGGACCCCCCTTAAAATCCTTTCAGACCAAAAAACTCAATGATTCAAAAGGGATATATGGGGGGAGGAAATTCATTGTCTTTTCATAAGTTTTGGGTATGGGGAGAAAGTTACGGAAGTGTGCGGTCCAAGCTATGGTTTTGAATGGATATGGAAGGGAGATGAAAGCTGAGGCGCTTCTAATGAATCCATCATAGGGTGGAATCATCACGCCAGAGAAGAATTTTTTTCAAGCCTGCGCTCGAGCTTTTAAGAAATCCTCCCTTATTGACCAGATTTCTTAGCTGGGTGGGGAGGGCGGGCGAAGAGGGTTAGAACAGCCGAGGTCAGAAAAGCGAGAGCGGCGATGAGGAAGGCGATCCGGTAGCTTCCGCTCCGGTCGAAGATATACCCTCCCAGCACCGGGCCGATGATTCCCCCGGCCAGGGATACGGCATGGATGGCTCCGATGATTTCCCCCAGGAAGCGGGTCCCGAAGAAGGAGCCGATTAAACCGGGGATGGTGGTAATCTTCCCGCCGTAGAAGAAGCCGTAGACCACGGCGAAGACGCAGAGCGTCCAGAGGTTTCGCACGCCGATCAGCCATAAGAGCATAAGACCGGAAAGGAGGCAGCTAAGAAAGAGGCCCCATTTCCACCCGATTTTCTCCGAGATCAGGCCCATTCCGATCCGGCCCAGGATGCTGATTCCCCCGATCAAACCCAGGGCGCTGGCGGCAAAGGCCTTGGAGATCTCCAGGTCCGTGGCGTAGGGAACGATATGGATCATCACCATGTGGATGGGAAGATTGGTGAAGAAATATATGGAGATGATCAGGAAAAAGGCTCCGGTCTTCATGGCGTCCTTAACCGGCCAATCCTGGCCCTCCTTTAACCCCGATGAAGCTTCCAGGCGCCGCTTTTCCTCCCATCCATAAGGCTTCAGCCCTTTTTTTTCGGGGTTTTCTTCCATGAACAGGGCATTGAGGGTAAGGAGGCCCCAGAAGAGCAAGCCGATGATCACGTAGGCCGGGCGCCAACCAAACAGGGTGATCAAGGAATTACTGAGAGGGGCAAGGAGCAAGGTCCCGGCCCCGACTCCCGCGGTCACCAATCCCAGGGCCAGCCCCCTTTTTTTGATGAACCATTTTTGCACCGTAGCATTGGGAAGAGAGACGGTCACCCCGGAGCCGAGGGAAGCGATGATGTAAAAGAGGTAAAGCTGCCAGATGTTCTGAATCTGGCTGCAGAGGCACAACCCCACCCCGATAAAAACGGCGCCCAGGGAAAGAGCCCGTCTCGGACCGATTCGGTCCGTCAGCCTTCCGAAGCAATAGGTGGAGATGGCATAGATAAGCAGATGCACGGAATGCACGGAGCCGGTGAGGGCTCTTCCCCACCCGAATTCCGCCTGGAGGGGTTTGAAAAAGACCCCGAAGGTGTAAAAGAGGCCGTAGCTCGTAGCGGCTACAAAGCAGGTGGCTACAATAACCCAGCCATAGTAAAAAGGGTCTCTTTTTGGAGTATCCATTTGGGTTGGCAAAGAAATGGTATCAGAGGAGATCAGCGCGAATCAATAATATTCTTTGTTCTTGCTTGGGAAATTAAAAAAGTCTCTGCGCCCTCCGAGGAGGAAGAAAAAATCAACCGCAGAGTCCGCAGAGATCGCAGAGCTTTTTCTTGGGAAGGACAAAAAACACAAAGCCTTTTATGGATATGGACCCCGCTTTGCCTTTCGATCCTCCGGGGATGAAGACCAGAGGATGAATGAAGAGGAAGCAGAGAACGCAGAGATCGTTCCTGGAAAGCCCCTTGGCCGTTTTGACCTTCCGGGAAGGGTGAGAAAAAGCGCCGCTTTTCCCCCTGCATCTTGGCCCTGAGGATTTGGCCGTTTCCACCTCTGCGTGCTC
>JAPLIW010000221.1 GCA_026388915.1 Deltaproteobacteria bacterium | reverse complement strand
CCGTCCCTCTGCTTCCCCGGTCCTGTCGGCCAGCTTGATGGAGAGGTAAGGGTTTCCGGCCTTGGTCTTCGTCAGGATTTTGTCTTTGACCAGAAAAAGGCTTTCCACCGTCTGGCCTTTTCTAAGCTCGTTGATGAATGTCTTGGCCATATCTCTCCCTTCAAAAAACGTAAGGTGTGAGTAGTGAGTTGTGAGTCGCACGTCGCCAAATCGAAAACCTTCTATCCTCCATCTCTTATCTTACCTACGATAGCCCAAATTCACACCCTCCACCCAATCCCCAACACCCTAAACCCAAGACCTTCTTTTCATTCCCATTTTTTTAAAGCGGCCTCCGCCGCCTTCATCCCGTCCAGGGCGGAGCTGATGATACCGCCGGCATAACCCGACCCCTCTCCGATGGGCAGTAAACCCGGAACGTTGAGCGAATGATAATCATCTCTCCGAAGAATGCGTACCGGGGAGGAGGTTCGAGTTTCAACCCCCATGAGCATGGCTTCCTTGGAGGAAAACTTTCGCATCTTTCGATCGAAAAAGGGAATTGCTTCCCGCAGACTCTCGACGATGAACCGCGGAAGGCACTCTTCCAGACGGGCGGGGGTGACGCCGGGCCGGAAGCTGGTTTCCGGGCACGGACGGGGATCCCTCTTTTCCAGGAAATCGAAGACCGCCTGAGCCGGGGCCCGGAAATTGCCTCCCCCCAGCTGAAAGGCCTTCTCCTCCCATCGCCGCTGGAACTCCAAGCCGGCCAGGGCGTCTTCTCCCCCGAAGTCTTCTTTTCCCACATTCACCACCAGAGCGCTGTTGGCCCAGGGGGAGTTCCTCCGGAAATAGCTCATTCCGTTGGTGACCATCGTTCCTCTTTCAGAGCTTGATCCGATGACCGCCCCGCCCGGGCACATGCAGAAGGAATAGACGGCCCGCCCCTTGGGGGTGCGGTGGGTCAGCTGGTATTCCGCGGGAGGAAGGCAGGGATGCCCCGCCGATGGTCCGTACTGAATCCGGTCGATGAGCCTCTGGGGATGCTCGATCCGTAGCCCCATGGCAAAGGGCTTGGGCTCCATGGCCACGCCCGCACGGTGCAGCATCCGGTACGTGTCCCGGGCGCTGTGCCCGGGGGCCAGGAAGAGAAGGGATCCATCGACCTCTTCTCTCCCGTTAATAACCGCCCCTTCCAGCCTGCTCTTCGAGATTTTCAAGCCCGAAAGCTTTGCCTGGAAGCGGAACTCCGCTCCCTGCTCCTGGAGAAACCGCCGCATGGCCGCCACCACCCGGCGGAGACGGTCCGTTCCGATGTGAGGCCGCTGGAGATATTGGATTTCCGGGGGGGCCCCGAAGCGGACAAAGGCTTCCAGGATTTCGGAGATGTGGGGGTCGTTGAGACGGGTAAAGAGCTTTCCGTCGGAAAAAGTCCCCGCTCCCCCCTCGCCGAATTGCACGTTGCTCTCATCTTCCAGGATCCCCTCTTCCCAGAATCGATTCACATCCTTGACCCGGGCCGAAACTTCCCTGCCCCTTTCCAGGATCAAGGGGGGAAGTCCGCTTTGGGTCAACTTCCAGGCGGCGAAGAGGCCCGCCGGCCCGGTTCCCACGATCAGGGGGCGGTGACGGGGTTTGCTCTTCAGGATGGGAGGTGATTGGACGGTTTTGGGAGGTACCTCCTCGACCTGAAGGGAGGGGGGAGGCTGTCGCAATAAGCTCTCTTCCCGCTCCGGTGGCAGGGAAAATTCGACGGCATACGCAAAATGAATCCGGTTCTTCCGGCGGGCGTCGAGGGATTTCTTTATGATCCGGAAATCCCGAAGGTCATTTAAAGAAACCTGGAGGATCTCTGCGGCCTTCTCCTGAAGAGCAGATTCCTCCTCCAACAAAGAAAGATTGAGGGGGGAAATCCGGACGGTCATTTGACCCCTAATTTAACATATTTCATGAAACGGGTGCCATGAGAAAGGGGGTTTCCAGGGCCATGGAATTTCCTTTAGGTAACCCCCCGGCTCCGCGGGGGACTCTTAGAGTTTCACATTTCCGGGAAGCTTGATCGGCAATTGAAGATAAAGCCCCGCTGGATCCTCCCCCATGCTTTCGCCCCCGTCAGGATCCCCGGGTGGGAATAAATTCCATAAAAATATGGAAACTGATCCATATCGACCGTTCCGTAACCCTTTACCGGGAAGCCCCAGGCATTTTCCCACCCGATAAAACCATAATCATATTAATCAATTATAAATATATTCCGGGTGTAAACACCTGGCATGGATTTCGCTCCCTTACTCCTTCAAATATCTCCTGAATTGTAAGAAAAGGGCGGTCTTAAGGGGCAAAGTGAAAAGCAGAATGACGGTTTATTTTACGGGCAGGATTTTGAATCTTTCCCCTGATAGCATTCTACCACAGGTCTTATCGGCAAATGGTTAATGCAGTCTCGGCATGTACGACCTTCTTCCCGGGAGAGGAATTAATTCTCTATAAGCATTCCTTCCTGGAGAGGACTGGGTGGGTGGTCGAAACATGTTTCGAAGAATCCGGGATAAACCCACAACCGGAAGAGAATGCCTGTTTCTACGATCGACAGGGCCATTTGCATCGTCCTGAGAAAAAGGGGTTTTTTATTAACATTTGTTGTTAAAAGCGTTGGGGGAGAAGCAGGGCGTAGGATCCTGTATCCATGACCTGTCCCCCGACAATCATAAACACGGGGGCCCCTTATACCCCTATGCATTCTTTATTCTCTCTGCCTGGATCATTCTGTCAAAACGGCGTCTGATGATTCCTGTAAGTGGGGGGATTTTTAAAAAAAAGGAGGGGGACACATGAAACGGATAGATCTCAAGCGGACTCCGTTTGTTTTAAAGGTTGGCGTCTCGGGGAAATTCAAACAATGGACGATCTTTCACCCCCTCGTGGAAGCCGCCAAACTGGTATTCATTACCGCCCTCACGGTTTTTCTTCTGCTGGAATATT
>JAPLIW010000569.1 GCA_026388915.1 Deltaproteobacteria bacterium | reverse complement strand
GTCCTCCAATTGGTGTTCCCGGGGAGTAAAGCCCAGAATGTCTTCCACGGGGAAGGTGAGGGATTGGGTAAAGCCGATGGCGTTGTTCAAGGTCGCCTGAGCAACGGCGAAATTGTTAATGGCCTGGATGAGCGCCAGCTGAGCATTGGCCAGGTCCACCTCGGCTTTGGTCACGTCGATCTTCGGGCGCGTGCCGGCCTGGTAGAAACCCTGGGCCTGGTCCAGGTGCTGTTGGGTCTGGGTCACGATCTCCTTGGCCACCTCAACCAGTTTCTGGCCCTGGAGGACCCCGAAATAGGCCTGCTGGACGTTCAGGATCACGGTCTGCTTGGTGGTGACCAGATCTTGCTCGCTGGCCTTGACGTTCTCCCGGTTGATCGTTACGCTGTTGGACGTTCGGCCGAAGTCATAGATCGTCTGATTCAGCGTAGGCCCCACGGCGAAAACATCCAGAAAGGTCCAATTATAGGTATATGCCCTGACCGCTCCCCCCAGGGAAACGTAGTTAAAGGTGTTCCAGTTATAGGAAGTGTTGAGGTTGATCTGGGGGTAATAAGCCGCCAGAGCCTGCTCAACGCGGGCCTTCTGGGCATCGACCGATGCCAGATTGGAGCGCAGGGCCGGGTTGAACCTCAGGGCTAAGGCCACGCAATCATTCAGCGAAAGAGGTTTTCCCGGCTGGGGAAGACTGACTTCTTGGGCGGAAGCCACCCCGGAACATAGCAGGAACAGGAAAATGAGCGAATTCGAGAACCCCCGGACCAACCCTCTTTTCCTCCATCTTCTCATGATAGAATCCCCTTTCCCTATTTGAGTACCCTTCACTCCGCCTGAAATCTCCAATTTTTCAAATCATGAATTGCCAATTTATTCTATATGTCTTTCCTTTGCAACCCTATTCCGCAATAACCTGGGAGCCGGGCCCTTTAGCGGCGTGTCGGTTCCGAATCAGCAAGGCCGGAACGAAACCAACCGTAATGAGGAGCCCCGCGAGAACAAAGGCATCCTCAAATGCGCCCACCGCAGCCTGTTTTTGCACCCATAAGGCCAGCAGGGTTTTTCCTTTGGCCACAAGATCAGCCGGGGCATGTCCCGCCCGGGCAAGCAGCGCCTCCATGGCGGATTGGGCTTGGGCCACAATGGGGGTTGAGGCATTGTTAATATGCTCCAGGAAATGGGTGTAATGGAAGAACTGTCGGCGTTCCAGGGTGGCCCCGAGAAGGGCCACCCCGAAGGCGCCCCCGACCTGCATGTTGACGGTTAGGAGACTGGAGGCGACGCTGGTCTGTTCCCGGCGGACCGCATTGAGGGCGGCGCTCATAAGCGGGGCATTCAGCAATCCCATCCCGGCTCCCCGGATCACCTGGGGCCAGAACAGGAACCAGTAATCGGAGTCCAGCGAAAGGTCTTTATACATATACAGAGAGAGGGCTACCAGGACCGTTCCGCAAAACAAAGGGATTCGCGGGCCGATCCGGTCGGATATCATCCCCGAGAATGGGGAAACAATGGCCACGCTGATGGCCGTGGGCGCCAGGATGATTCCGGTGTCCAGCGCCTTATAGTCCAAGACATTTTGCAGGAAAAGGGGGAGCATGAACATGGACCCGAAGATGGCCACGGCACGGACAAAGTTGATGATATTGGCCATCAGAAAATTGTGGTTCGCGAAGAGATGCAAATCAATGATCGGATCTTTCACCCGGAATGCGGAGGCGACAAAGGCTACCAGCCCCAGAATGCTCAGGGTGAAGCAGGCAATGATGTAGTCGGAATCCCAGCCCTCCCTTTGGCCCTGGGCCAGGGCGATCAGGAAGAAAGCGAGGAAGGCCGAGAAACTAATGAAACCGGCCAGGTCCAGCCTTCGGGAGGGATCGGCCGGCCGAATGGCGGGAAGGATCCATAGAGCCATCAGGATCGTTGCGGCTCCCACCGGCAGGTTGATGTAGAAAATCGACCGCCAACTGACCTCATCCACCAGGTAGCCGCCCAAGAAAGGGCCGATCGCCGGGGCTACCATCGCCCCAATAGACCAGGTCCCCATGGCCATCCCCCGTTCCTGGGGGGGAAAGGCTTCCGAGACCAGAGTCAAACCCGAGGGCATCATCGCTCCCCCTCCGAGGGCCTGAAGGACCCGGAAGCCAATCAGGGAATCCTTGTCCCAGGCCAGGCCACAGAGGGCTGATCCCAGGCAAAAAAAGACCAGGCTGAAAATAAACAACTTTTTCAGACCAATAATGTCTTTCAACCAGCTGGTGGTGGGCATGGAGATGGCGAAAGAAATCATATAGCCGGTGACCACCCATTCGATCTGATCGACCGTGGCCCCGAAATTCGCCATCATCTTGGGAAGAGCGACATTGACGATGTTATTATCCAGGATCGCCATAAAGCTGCCCAGGACCACAACTCCCAGGACTCCCCACTTATGATCTTTACCTTGGTGGGAAAAGTTGTTCACTCGGACCGATTCCTTGAAAGAAGTTTCGAATTTCAAGTTAAAATTTGCAAAACTTGATTATCAAAAAGCAACCTTCATGCCAATTGGTTCCAATGAGGAAATTAATTTAAATTTTGAATAATTAGGCGTCCGATTCACTGGCAAGTAAGATATCTTTGTCCGACAATTCCGTCGACGCCTGTTATTAATTTTATAATAATTCCCTTGGGTTAAAAAAAATAGATAGAAACAGAATTTTAGCCCAACGACAATTTTGGTAAATATTTCTCATCACGAGTTTTTTAGCTTCAGGAGTGAAAGCTGCAAAAATCGATCTTAACCTGAAACCTGCAACTTGAAACCGGAAACTTTTTTATTGCTTAGGAAATTATAAAAGTCTCTGCGCCCTCCGAGGAGGAAGAAAAAATTAACCGCAGAGTACGCAGAGATCGCAGAGTTTTTTCTTGGTAAAGACAAAAAACACATATCCTTTTATGGACATGGACTCCTCTTTGGGTTTCGAGCCTCCGGGGATGAAGACAAGAAAATGAACGAAGAGGAGGCAGAGAGCGCAGAGATCGTTCCTTGAAAGCCCCTTGGCCATTTTGACCTTCCGGGAAGGGTGGGAAAGAGGGCCGTTTTTCCCCCTGCATCCTGGCGCTGAGCATTTGGCTATTTCTGCCTCTGCGTTCTCCGCGACCTCTGCGGTTAAGTTTTTTATTGTTTCATTTTATATTGGACACAGATCAACACAGACCAATTGGAAGCTCAGGCTGCAGAAGCCAGAATTCAGCAGGCCCAATGAGACCGGGAATAAAGACCGGGGTCTAAGGAGTCGGACGGACGAGAACCTTCACGTACTTCTCGGGCTCCCTTTCCAGGTGTTCTATACCCTCGTGGAAACGGGCCAGCGGGATGACTTCACTGATGATCGGTTTCACCCGGATCTTCTTGGCCTGCAGG
>JAPLIW010000019.1 GCA_026388915.1 Deltaproteobacteria bacterium | reverse complement strand
TCAGGGTGTGGACCCCCTGCTGGATATAGACCAGCCGGGTTTCTTTCACCAGCCCGAGGTTTGAATTGTAGATGGTGAGGGCCACGGTCTGCTGGTCCTTGATCATACTGGTGTGGGTTGCGGCCATTCCCCCGGCCGCCAGGATGACCAGCAGCCACAGGGGAATAAAAATGCTTGTTTTCCGGATGCTTTGCGTCATGGGGTCTCCCCGTAATAGGCGACCGCCGACTCGCCGGTGTTGTCCGTATCGGTCATAATCGCCACTCCGGATATGGTGGGGGGCTCTTCGCCAAAAGCCTTTTTATAATCCTCGTACAGGTTCCGTTCTTCCATCACCCACTGGTTGAGCTTCTCGCTCCCACTCTCCACCACGATCATCATGGCCCGGTCGGTGAACGGGTTGGGGATCATAGTCCCTTGGGCAGCCTGGCTTTCCCAGATATAATTCAGGGCCGCCAGGGGCGGGTGCTGGCCGTACAAAGCTTTGGCCAGGCCGTACTTCGCTCGGTCCATAAAGGATAATTTTTTCGGGTCGTATTCAAAGGTGATATAAAGCCGGGCGGGATAATCATCCCCCTCTTTCCGGCGCACGTCCCCCTTCTTAAGGATGTTGTTTATCTTCCAGCGCCATTGGACGACCGGGTACTCTTGGGGATCAACCTTGATCTCCCGGATCAGGCCGGAGGCCGAAGCCTGCGCCTCCGCCTTCACCACCACTGTATCGCCGTCTTTCACCAGGATGTAGGCCGTGTGCTTCTCGATATTTTTAAAAGTCAATGGTTTCCAGCCGGCGGGCAGTGTGCCTCCCGCTTCCGCCGCGGAAAATTTTCCCACTTCAAGGACCAGGTTTGATTGGGCTTGAACGTTCGAGACCCAAAGAAGAGAGACGAACAAGGCCATGAGTGGCGTCGATGGGGAGAAGAAACGAACCTTCACAACCCCCTCCGCATCCCTAGGATGATCCATTTTACCCGAGGCGGGGGAAAAGGGGAAGAGACCACTCAAATTGCGGATTGCGGGATGAGGATTGCGGAATTGCCCCCTCACCCTTCCCTCTCCCCCGAAGCGGGGGAGAGGGAAAAAGGAAAGATTCTTAACCGAAAAGATTTGGGTTAAGAATAAATGACCCGGGAAAGGATCCAGCTTACCACGCTGATCAGGATGGCCCCGAAGAAGGCCCCCCAGAACCCGCTCACATGGAAGCCCCCGACCAAGCCCGCGACCAGCCAGAGCATGAGGGCGTTGATCACCAGGAGAAAGAGCCCTAAGGTGACCAGGGTGAGGGGAATGGTCAGCAGGGTGAAGACGGGGCGGATGATGGCGTTGACAATTCCCAAAAGAAAAGCCGCCCCGAGGGCGGACCAGAGACTATCGACCCATACCAAGCTGGGAAACAGGTAGGCGATAGCCAGGATGGCCACCATGTTGATCAGCAAACGGATAAGGAGTTTCATCATCTCTCGCCCCCTTAGGAATGAAAGGTAGAGTTTCGGAAGGCAAGGAAAGGAGCCTACAACGAGAAGGGTGCCCGAAACCTGCCCTATCCTAATTCAGAATGAATCAGAGGGCAAGCGGAAATTCAGGCATAAGGCCCATACCGGCAGCTGACCTTGACCCATTCGGGGGGGGTTGATTCAGAGCCCTGCTAGCTCCGGTCTACGAATTCCACGATGTTGCCGTCCGGGTCTTTGACCATGGCGATACGCGTTCCGGGACGTATCTGGGTCTCCGGCAGCGCAAATTCGATCCCCTTGCTTTTGAACTCTCCGCAGAGCTCGGAGAGATTGCTGATGACAAAGGTTACGTAGCGAAACCCCAGCTGTTTCTCCAGGCCCAAGGCCCCTTTCGGAGGAACGGTTTTGGGCTCGATCAGTTTGAAGTCGCTGGTGCC
>JAPLIW010000749.1 GCA_026388915.1 Deltaproteobacteria bacterium | reverse complement strand
AAAGAGTTGGAAAGTGGAGAAGAAGCCACAATGTGGCCACGGTGCTGAATATGGTCAAGGAGGGCAAGAACCTTATCGATTTGGAACCGGAACTTGGAACGACGCAAGACTTCGCCGTATTCGGATAAAATGCGAGAATCGAAATACAGGGTCAGATTACCGGAAGAAACCATGCGCACAATTTCGGCGCACGGCCCGAAGGGGGACAAGAGGCCGGCCACAAGGACATTGGTATCGAGGACGATCTTCATTGGGCGCGCTTTCTGCGCACCGCCTTAATTTCAGCGTCGATCTCAGCCATCGAGAGATTCTCGGTTCCCTGCTCCACCGACCGCCGCTGAAGGCTCGCCACCGCCTCAACGGCGCGCGCCTGGCGGAATGCCGACAGGGATTCTTCGAGGTTCGACTCGTTGATCGCTGCAAGAATGGCGATCGGTCGCCCATTACTGGTGATAATCATCTCCCCTTCGCCCTGAAGCTTTTTCCAAACCTCGGCGGATTTTGCCCGCAAGTCGCGAATGCTTACAAATTTCATGGTTATGTCCTCCAATCGTGTATTTAATTGTGTACACGATTGTCACTCGTTGTCAATCTATTTTTAAGCACATAACGCCAAAGTCAATAAAGCTTGCTCTGCGTACCCTGCGGGCTCTGCGGGGGACAAAGGCTTTTCTCTCGCCCGCTTCGCTCGAGGCCGCAGAGAGCGCAGAGAAAGAGAAAGATCTATTTTCGGGGTGGTATTTAAGAGGGGCTTTAACTCTGCGGTCCCTGCGGGCTCTGCGAGAAAAAAATTCTTTGGATTTGTTTTTTGTTTGGAAAGAGACTGCCTAGAACCCCAAAGGAAGACCCAGCAATTGAGAAAGAATAATTCCAAGGTTTAAGAAAATTGCTCCCGCAGGATATTCTTTAAGACCTTCCCCGATGGATTTCGGGGCAGGGAATCTATGAACTTGACCTGTTTGGGCTTCTTGTAGCTGGCCAGGTGGGCCTTGCAGTATTCGATGACCTCTTCTTCGGACATGGTCATACCGGCCTTCAAAGCCACGAAAGCCTTCACCGATTCCCCCCACAGAGGATCGGGGATTCCCACCGCTGCGGCCTCCCGGATTTTGGGGTGATGGTAGAGGAGTTCTTCGATTTCCCGGGGATAGATGTTCTCCCCGCCGCTGATGATCATGTCTTTCTTCCGGTCCACGATATAGACGAACCCTTCCTCATCCATCCGGCCGATGTCGCCGGTATGCAGCCAGCCTCCTTTCAGGGCCTCCGCGGTTTCCTCGGGATCTTTGTAATATCCCTTCATGACATTGGGACCCCGGCAGATGATTTCACCGGGTTCGCCCCGGGGAACCTCCCGGTCCTGGCTATCCACGATTCTCACTTCCAGGAAAGGAACCGCCGGGCCGACGCAAGCAGTTTTCCGAAAGGAGTCAGCCGCTTTCAAAACGGTTGCGGTGGGAGAGACCTCCGTCGCGCCATAGACGTCATAGATGCCGCCTGCATTGGGGAAGAGCTTCAGCAGCTTTTTCTTGGTTTCATCGGGCAGGGTGGCAGCCCCCAGGGTGCAGCGGGTGATGGACCGGGCATCGTATTTTTCAACGTCCGGTAGGTTAAGGAGGAGATGAAACATGGCCGGCGCTCCGGAGATCACGTTGACTTTCTCCCTCTGGATGATCTCCATGAAGTTCCGGGGATCAAAATGTTTCACCAACACGCTGGCCCCGGCCAGAGCCAGCCGGATCAGAAAGTGATTATTGAGGGCGGCGGCATGGTACAGGGGCCCGGTGATGAGGGCGATCTCCCCTTCCTTGTCCTCTCTGGCCAGGAGCGTGTTGACGAGATTCCAGAGGACATTCCCGTGGGTAAGGACAGCGCCTTTAGGCTTTCCCGTGGTACCCGAGGTGTAGAGCATCTGGCACTCATCCTCTTCCGAAACCGCGATCCGGGGTTCATCGTCCCGGGATCCCCGCAAAAGAGGCTCGTACTCGAGGGCCTGGGGGAAGGGAGCCTTTCCCACGGAGATGAACTTTTCCACTTTTGGCAGCCGGGGAAGGATATTTCCCACCAGAGAAAAGAACTCCTCTCCAAAGGCAAAGATGCGGGCATCGGAGTGATTGACAAGGTAGATCACCTCCTCGGCGGCCAGCCGGAAGTTGATGGGAGTAAAAACCGCGCTGACCTTCGCCGCACCCATGAAAACCTCGACGAGCTCAGGGGAATTAAAGAGCAGCGTCGCCACCCGATCCCCTTTTTGCAAGCCGAAGCTCAGGAGTGCCTGGGCTATCCGGTTGCTCCGCTCGTTGAATTCCCGGTAAGTGAACCTCATTTTTTCGTAGATGAGGGCTGTCCGGTCGGGAAATTTGTTCCCCTGCATCGTCAGGAGAGAACCCACATTCATAAGATCCTCCGGAGTTCGAAACTGCTTATCCGCAGATTTCGCAGATTACGCAGATAGTCACCAATAAAGATTCATGAAAAAATCTTACCAAACATTAGAGGTTTTAAAAAAAATGGCGTTATTGTTACAACGCATGGGCGGTTCGCGAACCGCCCCTACCCGCACCCCTTCGCTTTCCTGTTTTTCATGATCCGATAGCCCAACAACTGGAAGATCCCGAACATCCCCCCGATCATGGCGATTCCCACGAGGATATATCTCTCCAACTCCTTCAAGTCCCCGATAATCATCGCCAGCGCGCTCCCGAAGAGGTAACCCACCATCCCCACGACAACTGCCCAGACCAAGACGCTGAGGAAATTCAGGACGAAAAATCTGCCTGCCGGGATCCGGCTCAATCCGATGACCAGGAGGAAAGCGATCCGAAGACCATAGAGAAAGTGGAATATGAAAACCAGGGCGGTTTGGTGTCGCTCGATGAGTCTCTGGACCCGGTCAGCCCGGTTTTGCCAGGCGGGATAATAACCCAGGAATGACTGGACCCGGGCGCTGTGCCGGCGGCCCAGATAAAAAAAATACCTGGTCGCCGGACAGAGTTCCGGCAAAGGCGGCCAGAATCACCCAGGGAATCTCGAGGTATCCCAGGGAAGCGGCGAACCCGGCCAGGACCAGAAAGGTTTCCCCTTCGAAAAAGGTCCCTACCAGGAGAGCAGGATACCCATAGGTTCCAAAGAAAGTCTCTAAGCTCACCGGTCCGAAAAACCCCTTTAAGCCGGGAGAGCTATTCGATATCCGCCATCTTCTGGTTGGCTACCACCACGAGAATGCAGTTCTCCGGCTGGAGATATTTCCGGGCGACCCGGAGCACCTCTTCCCGGGTAACCGACTGGATGAGCCGGGAATATTTCCCCGGATAATCCAATCCCAGGCCATAATACTCCACTTGGAGGAGAAAATTCACCAGTTTTCCCTGCGTATCCATCCTCATGGGGAAACTTCCGATGAGGTATCTCCTGGCCCCCTCGATCTCCTTTTCCGAAACGGGCTCCTTCTGGATTCGCTTCATCTCCTCCCGGGCGAGGGAGATGGCTTCCCGGGCGGAGACGTTTTTGGTCTGAAGACCGACCTGGAATGAACCGGGGAGTTTCCCGGGTTCAAAAAAGCTGTACACCGAATACGCCAGCCCTCTCTTGTTGCGAACCTCCTCCATGAGACGGGAAGAAAACCCGCCTCCGCCCAGGATGTAATTCATAACCGTGAGGGCATAGTAGTCGGGGTTCTCCCGGCTGACCCCGGCGTGCCCCAGGATGATGCTGGCCTGGGTCAGCATCCGGTCGATCTTCACCGTCTTGGGTCCTTTGGCGAAGACGTTCTGGACCGGGGCGTCGGAGGTCTTCCCCTTGGGCCACTTCTCGAACCGCGGAACAAGTTTGGTTTTTACTTCTTCCTGGGTGATGTCTCCCACAACCGCCAGGATGGAATGATTGGGATGGTAGTATTTCTTATAAAGGCGGTCCAGGGTTTCCCGGGTTATCAATGGGAGAGACTTTTTCGTCCCCTCGATGGGATGGCGGTAGGGACCGCTGAGGAAGAGGTTCTCCTGGAAAGCCTTTTCCGCCACATCCTCCGGCTGGTCTTCGGCGGCCTGGATCGCGGCCAGGGTCTTTTGGACCTCCCGTTTCACTTCCTCCTGGGGAAAGGTGGGGTGGGTGAGAACCTCCATGAAAAGGTCCAGCCCTTTTTCCAGGTCCTTCTTCAAAACCCGGAGGTTGAGGGTGGCGTAATCCCTCCCCGGTGAGGAGTTGAGCGAGGCTCCCATGAAATCGAGTTCTTCATTGATCGCTTTTTCCCCGCGCTTGGCCGTTCCCAGAAGGAGTCCTTTGGCCGTCAAATAAGCCGCCCCTTCTTCCCCCGCGGAGTCCCTCCGGGACCCGGCATCGATGAGGAGCTGAAGGGTGACAAAAGGAAGGGAACGTTCCTCGGAGGTCAAAAGGACCATCTGATTGGAGAGAGTCATCCGCTGGACGGGGGGCATGGCCAGGAGGGTCTCCCCCATCGATCCAAAGCTGAGCAGGAAGAACACAACGACGGCAGAAAACCTGAGGAGTCTGATCATTCCGAAACCTCCCCTATCGTGTTATGCGGTCCCTGCCGGAAGATCCTACGGACGGCTCTTGGCCCGGTTTGGGCGGCAGGGGAATGAGGGTTCCCGCGGTCCGGTTGTCGGAAATCAGGTATTGCCGGGCGACACGCTGGATGTCCTCCGGAGTCACCCTCTGGATCAGCGGCAAGTACTGATCGATGACTTTCCAGCTTTGCGCGATTTCATACCGGGCCAGGAGCATGGCCTGAAAGAAGAGGGAATCCTGGCTGTAGATAAAAGAAGATTCCAATTGGTTTTTCACTTTTTCCAGTTCCCGCTTATCCACCGGTTCCTTCTGGAGCCGCTCGATCTCCTCTTCCAGAGCCTTCTCCACCTCCCCCACCTGTTTCCCCGGAAGGGGGGTGGCATAGACGTAGAACAGGGCCGGGTCCTTGGAGAGAAGGGAGTTTTCCGCATCCGCCTCGAGGACCAGCTCCTTTTCCAGGACCAGTTTTTGATAGAACCTGGAACTTTTCCCTCCGGAAAGGATCGCGCTGATGACTTCCAGCACATAGGCATCCGGATGGTGCAGGTTGGGAACCCGATACCCCATGACCAGGAAGGGAAGCTGAGCCTCTTTTCTTAGGGAAATCCTGCGCTCTCCGGTCTGTGGAGGGTCTTGGGGTTTCTCCTGTTTTTGGGCAGTGCCCGGGGGAATGCTGCCGAAGGTTTTCTCGATTCGGGACAGCATCTCTCCTTTTTTGAAGTCTCCCACCGCTACCAGGAAGGAATTCGCCGGGCTGTAGTAAGTCTGATAGTGCCGCTTCAGGTCCTCCAGGGTGATCCGCATGATGTCTTCCATCCAGCCGATGATCGGCCAGTGGTAGGGCTGCACCTGGAAGGCGGTCGCTTCCAGCTGCTCCATCAGGAAGGATTGGGGATCATCTTCGGTGCGCTGTCTTCGCTCTTCCATCACCACCATTCTTTCGGTGACGAAGTCTTCTTCCCGGAGGTTCAGGTTCGGCATCCGGTCCGCTTCCAGGTCCATGAGCACCTGGACCCGGTCGGACCGGAGGGTGGCAAAGTAGCCGGTATAATCCCGGGAGGTGAAGGCGTTGGTCTCCCCGCCGTTCTCCTGGATGATCCGGGAATAATCCTCGGGCCCGTATTTCTTCGTGCCCTTGAACATCATGTGTTCCAGCACATGGGAAAGTCCCGTCTTGCCCCACTCTTCGTTCCGGGAACCTACCCGGTACCAGATGTGGAAGGTGATCAGGGGGGCCTTGGGGTTTTCCAGGAGAATCACCTTCAATCCATTGGAAAGGGTGGTTTCAAAAACTTGGTCCCCCAGGCCGGCCTGGGAGGTTGGGGCCCAAAGGAGAAAGAGCAATAGGAGGAGCGGACCCATGGTTATCCAACCATTTGATTTCTTCATTCCTTACCCTTTCTGAAACACCAAGAATCTTTTTCCTATTTTACACCTAATCCATCGATTTCCCTAAAAGCCTTTTTTGTCCCCGGCCCGAGAAGATCGGGGTCCTGAAGTTTAATCCCCATCCGGGCAGCCTGCGGATTCCGGCGGCTTGGTTTGTTCAGGCGCAAAAATGACCCGGGGACTTCGCCCGGAAGAATCTTTTTTAAAGGATTTGGATCAGGAGCATGACGTTTAAGAATAGGACCACGAAAGCAACGGCCCAGAGGAGAATTTGATTCCCCCGCGAGTTGGCGTATTTCCCCATGACTCTGGGGGAGGAGGTCAGGAGGATCAGGGGGACAATCGTCAGCGGGAGCTGAATGCTCAAGATAATCTGGCTCCAGAGAAGTCCTTGGAAAGGATCCTGGATGAAGAGGATGATCCCCAGGGCGCCGAATAGAGTCACATAGATTCCCATCCGCGAATGGCGGTCCGAACTGTTGAAGGGCTTCTGGAAAATCCCGGCAAAGATGCTTCCCCCGGCCATCCCCGCGGTAAGGGAAGAGGAAAACCCGGAAAAGAGCAGGGCCAGGGCAAAGATGACTGCCGCCGCATTTCCCAGAAGAGGTTTCAGGGTCGCTTGAGCCTGGGGGAGTTCCGTGACCACGACTCCATGAGTATGGAACACCGAGGCCGCCACCAGAATCATGGTGCTGTTGATAACCCACCCCACCAGCATGGCCACGAGCGTATCCGCATATTCGAACTTCAGCTGCTTCTGGATCACCTCCTCGCCCTGGAGGTTCCACTGTCGGCTTTGAATAACCTCGGAATGGAGAAAGAGGTTATGGGGCATCACCACCGCGCCCAAAACACTCATGACCACGGGCAGGGAACCGGAGGGGAGGGAAGGAACTACCCAGGCTCGGGCGGCCTCGGACCAGGGGATCTTGACCATGCTGAGTTCCAGCAGGAAGGCGATTCCGATGAGGGACACGAAACCCAGGATCCACTTTTCCAGCCGGGGATAGCTGTTGGAAAAGAGCATGTAAAGGACGAGGCCGCTGGAGAGAAGGGCCCCCGCGGGCAAGGGAAGGCCGAAGAGCATGTTCAATCCAATGGCCGTCCCGAGAACCTCCGCCAGGGCCGTGGAGACGGAGGCCCCCACAGCACTGCCCAGAATCAATCCGCTAACCCCGCGCCCAAAATATTTGGCGCAGGCCTCCGAGAGGCAGAGGCCGGTGACGATTCCCAAGTGGGCGGCGTTATGCTGCAGGAGGATGAGCATGAGGGTGGATAGGCTCACCATCCACAGGAGGGAATACCCATAGTTCGACCCCGCGGCCATGTTGGCCGCCCAATTGCCCGGGTCGATGAATCCCACGGTGACCAGGAAGCCCGGTCCGAGGTATTTGAAAAATTCAAACCCTCCAAGCCCGACGGTCCTCTTTCCGAACCATCTCATTTCACGCTTTCCTTCGGTCGTCTTCGCCGACCCTGGGTTGTTCTCTTCCCCGCGCCGTTCCGCCCGGCGCCGCTCTTTCCCCGAACGCGGCCTCTGGCCAGGGAGGCGAAGATCCCCCTGATACCAAGAAGGGCCAAGATTAGGGGTTGGGGAAAAGGGAAAAATTCCGGCTGGTGCAATATATTAGCAAAAAATGGGCGGGAAGAAAATAAGGTGTCCGCAAGTCCGGAGGGGTAGGAATTTGGCGAAGAGTCTCAGGAATGATTCACTCTTTTCCCCATGGATTTCATGATCTCTTCGGCTTCGGCCACGATGCCATCGAGCAGTTCCTGGCAGGAGGGGATGTCGTCGATCAGGCCGCAGGCCTGGCTGAAAGCCATGGAACCCCACTCCAGGTCCCCCTCCACGTAGGCTTTCCGGATCCGGCCCACCCCGTACTGCATCATCTCCCAGGGATCTACTTTGCTTTTGGCCATATCCATGATTCTCTTGGCAAAGTCGTTCTTGATGACCCGGCAGCGGACTCCGGTGAGGTTGTCGGTCACGACCGTATCTTCCTCCGATTTGTCGATCAGGTATCTCTTTACGTGCTCCGGGACCGGCGCTTCCTTGGTTACGATAAACCGGCTTCCCATGGAGATCCCTTCGGCGCCGAGGGCCAGGGCAGCCGCCAATCCCCGGCCGTTGCCGATTCCCCCCGCGGCGGCGACAGGGATTTTCAACCGGCTGGCCACCAGAGGAGTCAGAACCATGGTGGCGATGTGCCCCGTGTGGCCTCCCCCCTCGGTTCCCTGGACGATGACCGCATCGGCTCCGTCCTGCTCGGCCCGCAGGGCATGCTTCAAGGAACCCATGGTGGGAAGAGCGATGATCTCGTAGGGTCTCACCCGCTCGATAATCCTCTTGGGATTTCCCCGGCCGTAACTGGCCACGGGGACTCTTTCCTCGAGAATCACATCCAAAAGCTGATCCACAATGGGATTGTCGGGCATGAAATTGACCCCGAAGGGTTTATCGGTCAGGTCTTTAATCTGGCGGATGTTGTCCCGGAGCTGCTCGGAGGTCATGAAGGCCGCGCCCAGGATTCCCAGACCTCCGGCATTCGACACACCAGCCACCAGAGGGGGAAAGGATACCCAGGACATGGCCCCCTGGATGATCGGATGCTTGATTCCCAGCAGTTCGGTGATTCGAGTCTTCATTCCGTTTCCTTATGACGGATACGGGATACTCGATCCTGGATGTTGGATGGAGGATATCTCCTATCCAGGATGCGGTATCCGGAAATAACGAAAAGGCCGTGAGGGTCCATCCCCACGGCCTTGTTATTCGTCAGCCGTGGGTTTTGCCCACGGCCTGAATCGTTTCTATTATTTTATTTGAGGATCAAGCGGAACGTTCAGGCAGCGGGCCGGGCCTAAGGGCGAGGCACAACAGGAGTACACTAAGCACCCAGACCTGAACCCTTACCTGAACCATGAATTTCATCCTCCCCTGCTATCATCTATATTAAAACCCGGCATTTCTCTTTGTCAAGAATTTGTTTTTGCTTAGGAAAACATAATAATCTTGCTTTGCCTGCGCCCCCCGTGGGGGAAGAAAAGAATATCCTCACTATTATTTTTTGGCCTTTGACTTCGGGCCGAAGGGCTCGGGCAGAAACTTCCTGTCCCTCTCCTCCAGGAAACCCTTCATCCCCCTTTCCTTCTGCGCGTCGAACATGGCCTGGCGTTCCGGGCCGTGCGAGCAGTGGGCCAGCGTGGAATAGGGGGCGCATACCTCCATGGCCGCCCCGATGCCGTAGGCCATGTAGCCGGATAGAATCAGCCGCTTCATGACTCGCACCGAGTTGGGAGGAACCATGGCGATTCTTTCAGCCAGGGCCATCACCGTGGGCATGAGCTTTTCCTTGGGAAGGCACTCGTTCACAATCCCGATCCGCTCCGCCTCTTTCCCGTCAAAATGGTCCCCGGTGTATAAGTAACGGGCGGCCCGATGCCAGCCGGCCAGGGCCGGGATCAAGAAAGTGCTGTTGGCGTTGTGCCTGACTTCCGGCTGACCGAAGACGGCGTCGTCCGAGCAGTAGCACATATCGCAGGCCATGGCCAGCCACAGGCCCCCGCCCATGCAGTAGCCGTGAACGGCGGCGATCACCGGCTTTTTCAGCCGCCAGAGGTCGAGCTGGCGGTGCTGGACATTTTCGTAATCGTGGACCTGGACCACTCCCAGGAACTCTCCGATGCTGCCGTAGATGGCCGGATCCGTGAGGCTTCCCTTTCTGCCGGGAACCGCCCCCATGGCGTAGCCGGAGGAAAAAGCCCGCCCGGCGCCGCAGATCACCATGCAGAAAACCTCAGGATCATTGTCGCCTTCCTGCAGCGCTGCGTGAAGCTCCCGCTCCAGGTCCGGGGTTAGGGCATTGAGGGTATCGGGCTGGTTCAGGGTGATCTTCAAGACCCCCTTACCCTTTTCCCCGCGAACAAATTTGTAGTCGTAAGCCATGGTGTACCCCCTTTTTTAATTGTGGATTGTAGATTGAGCAATGCTATTTTAGATTTTAGATTGAAATATTCTTACCCACAACCCTCAATCTATAATGAACGAATTA
>JAPLIW010000380.1 GCA_026388915.1 Deltaproteobacteria bacterium | reverse complement strand
AGCTCGGTGATGGTAAAACAGTCGTGGACCTCGGCTACATTGATTTCTTTCCGCGGGTTTTTGATACCCGCCTGTCGATAGGCCATGGCCGAGGCCTCGCGGGTGGACTTGAAGCCCAGGAAGTCGTTGTCCTCCTGGAAGGCCATGCTGAAGTATCCGTAAGTGATGGCCAGCCCCATTCCCTTGATCAGAATGTAATCTTTCTTCAGATCCCTGGCGATCTCGGGAGTGGTGAGGATGACCGCAGCAGCCCCGTCCGTGGTCGGGCAGCAGTCGAAGAGGCCCAGCGGGTCCACGACCATGGGGGCTTTCAACACCGTCTCCTCATTGATGGGGGAGCGGAAATGAGCCTTGGGGTTAAGGGACCCGTTGAAATGGTTCTTTACCGCCACTTTGGCCAGCGTCTGCTTGCCGTATCCGTACTGGTGGAAATAACGCGTGGCAATGGGGGCAAAGATTCCCGGGGCGGTCCTTCCTTTGGAGATCAACGGGTGGGTTTCGTGAATGTGCCTGGCCACCAGGCTTCCCCGGGGCGGCACCTCCCGCATCTTTTCCACCCCCACCGCCAGGACCATCTTGTATTCGCCCGAGGCAACCCCGAAGGCGGCATTACGGATAGCTTCCATCCCCGAACAGCAGTAGGCCGAAACGCGGGTGACCGGTCGGGGATAGAAATTCAAGGGTTCAGACAGCGAGGCGCCGGCGTCTCCCTCCAGACCGGTCAGTCCGGGGGAAAGGGTCCCGAGCCAGGCCGCCTCCATATCCTTGGTGTCCAGGCCGGCATCCTGGTAGTTCTCGCCAAATTTGGTGGCTCCGACACCGATGATGGCAACTCTATCTTTGATGCTCATCTCTTCCTCCTTAAGTGCGGCCCTGCCGCAACCCAAATATGGGTTATTGGAATGTTGGAATAATGGAATATTGGGCGCATGGAATGCTGGAATCCCCAAGAATATGGCCCCATAACGTATTACCCATTATTCCACTATTCCAGTATTCCATTTTTCCAGTTCTCCGGCCTCTTCTCTGTGTTCTCTGTGCCTCTGTGGTGAATCATTTATTCCGTCGGCCGGAGTTTCCAGAAGTAATTGTAGAACCCGCCTCCCTGGTGGAACCGGCGGAAGGTGAGTTCCACGGGCAGGCCGATTTTGATCTGTGCCGGGTCGCAGTCCGTCACCTGGCCGTAGAAACGGCCTCCCCCTTCCATGTCCGCCACGGCCATCACCGTGGGGGGGTCGGGATTGGGAAAGAGGTGGTCTTTGGCAAAGGTGTAGATTTTTCCCTTCCGGGGAAGCTTGGCGTCTTCATACTCGTCTTTGGCATTACATTTCAGGCAGATCCTACGTCTGGGAAAGGCGAAGGTGCCGCACTTCTTGCAGCGGGTGCCGTAGAGCTGAAGATTCTGCTTCTTCTCCTTCCAGAGGAGGGCCCAGGAGGAGTAAGGTTCCAGGGGCTCGGTGGGGAGGGTGTTCTGGAACTTGAGAAATTTCTCGTAATTGGCCAAGGGCTTTTTCGAGGACTGATAGGAAGAGACCCCCCGCCGTCCTCTTAAACGCTCGATCTCCGGAGAAATCTGGAGAAGGAAGGCGTCGGCGTTGCCGGCTCCGTAGCCGCAGAGAAGGATCCTCTCCCCCGATTTGGCTTTTTCCAGGGCATCCACCAGGAGCATCAGGGGGGCAGCGGTCCCCGTGTCTCCTACGGTGGTTAGAAGCGGGTCCTCCGGAAAAGAGCCGGCAGGAAGGTTCAGGGACTTCGTTACCCGGGCATAGACCCGGCTATCCGGAGCGGCGATGACAAACCGGGAGATGTCGGAGGTTTTCAACTCATATTTCTTTAGGATTCCCTTAATGCAAGCGGGGACCATGCGGGCGTATCCGTAAGCCTGGACAAAAGCCGCGTCCCCTTTCTGCACGTAATCGTCATCCTGCTTTCTCCAGGTGTCCATGAATTCCTCGGACAGGGAATAGATCCCCTCGATGGAAGCCGCCACTCCGGAGCCCCCGATCATAAGCGCTGCCGCCCCGTCTCCGATGAGCTGTTCCGAGTCCGAACCCGGTTCTCCCCGTCGGGTATCCGCTGCCGTGACCAGGAGGTTCTTGGCGCTCCCCCCTTTCACCGCATCCATGGCCGCTTTCAGGGCCGCGGTGCCCGCGCGAACCGAAGAGAGGTGGTCCGCCGTGTAGATCTCCACGGGTAAATCCACGGCCGTGGCCACCAGGGTGGAAGCCTGTTTTTCCAGATAGGGCGAAGTGGTGGAAGCGAAGATCAGCCCATCCACCGCCTTGGGGTCGCCCGCAGCAAGGCAGTTCAAGGCAGCTTCGGTGGCCCTGGTCAGGCTGTCTTCGTCGTGGTTGTCCACGGCCCGTTCCCCGGTGATGAACCGGGGACCCCAGGCCTTGGCCACAACATCCCTTGCCATGCGGTATTTAGGAATGTAAGCCCCAAAACCGGTGATCCCTACCATTGACACCTCCTTCTTTTTGTCTTTCGGGAGGAACAAACCTTTCCCCTCACCATCGCTGATTCGCGGACAAAGTAACACAGAAAAGGATTCAATGCAACGATCCCCGTGATTCAAAATAACTCAGGCTTCCTTTGTCAACGGGCGAAAATTCCCGAAAAAAAATTTTACATTTATTGGAAATTACCCCTTGCATTTTTTAGGGTGGGGTATTATATTTGTTTAGTTAGCACTCGATCATGATGAGTGCTAGTTTCGGCTCTTATGGGGGTCACTCCAAAAGTTCCCTTACCTTATCCTCTTAAACTGAGGGGTGGATATTTCAAAAAAATAAATTAAAACAATAACTAAGACTAGTTTGTTTAAAATCGGCCGGAGCCGGCCATTTTCATTAAGAAAGGAGAGAAGAAGCATGAAGATCAGACCACTTCAAGATCGCGTAATTGTCAAAAGGGTTGAAGAAGAGGAAAAAACCAAGGGCGGGATCATCATCCCCGACACCGCCAAAGAGAAGCCCATGGAAGGCAAAGTGATCGCCGTGGGGAAGGGTAAACTTATGGAAGACGGGAAGATCCATGCCCTGGATGTCAAGGCGGGAGACCGGATCCTCTTCGGTAAGTATTCCGGGACCGAAGTGAAGATTGACGGCGAAGAGCATCTCATTATGAGAGAAGACGACATCTTAGGCGTTATCGAAAAATAATCTAATGAATCCATAAAGGAATCAATAAAGGAGGAATGAAAAGATGGCAGCGAAAGAAATCCGTTATGACCAGAAAGCCCGGGAAGCGCTCCTGAAGGGGGTCAATATCCTGGCTGACGCCGTAAAAGTAACCCTGGGCCCCAAGGGCCGGAACGTGATCCTGGAGAAGAGCTTCGGGTCTCCCACCGTCACCAAGGACGGGGTTACCGTGGCCAAAGAGATCGAGCTGGAAGACAGGTTCGAGAACATGGGAGCCCAGATGGTCCGCGAAGTGGCCTCCAAGACTTCGGACATCGCCGGCGACGGGACCACCACGGCTACGGTCCTGGCCCAGGCGATCTACCGTGAAGGGTCCAAGCTGGTGGCCGCGGGCCACAACCCCATGGAACTGAAGAGAGGGATCGAGAAGGGTGTGGAAACCGTAATCGAAGAGCTCAAGAAGCAGTCCAAGCCCACCAAGGAGCAGAGGGAGATTTCCCAGGTAGGAAAGATCTCCGCAAATAATGATGAGACCGTCGGCAACATCATTGCCGAGGCCATGGCCAAGGTGGGAAAAGAAGGGGTCATTACGGTGGAGGAAGCCAAGTCCATGGAGACCACCCTGGACATCGTCGAAGGAATGCAGTTCGACCGCGGCTATATCTCCCCTTACTTCGTGACCAACCCCGAGAAGATGGAAGCCGTACTCGAGGACGCCTTGATCCTCAACCATGAGAAAAAGATCAGCAACATGAAAGACCTGCTCCCCGTCCTGGAGCAGATTGCCAAAATGGGCAAACCCCTCCTGATCATCGCCGAGGAAGTGGAAGGCGAAGCCCTGGCCACCCTGGTGGTGAACAAACTGCGGGGCACCCTGAAGTGCGCGGCGGTGAAGGCTCCCGGCTTCGGCGACCGGCGCAAGTCCATGCTGGAAGACATCGCCATCCTGACCGGCGGGCAGATGATCTCCGAGGAAATGGGCGTGAAGCTGGAGTCCATTACCATCAAAGACCTGGGCAAGGCCAAACGGATCACCATCGACAAGGACAACACCACCATCATCGAGGGCGCCGGGGAATCCAAGGGGATCGAAGGCCGGGTGAAAATGATCCGGGCCCAGATCGAAGAGACCACCTCGGATTACGACCGCGAAAAGCTGCAGGAACGTCTGGCCAAGCTGGTCGGCGGGGTGGCGGTGATCAACGTGGGAGCGGCCACCGAGTCGGAGATGAAGGAGAAGAAGGCCCGGGTGGAAGACGCCCTGAACGCGACCCGCGCGGCCGTGGAAGAAGGGATCGTTCCGGGCGGCGGAGTGGCCTACCTGCGCACCCTGCCGGCTCTGGATAAGATGAAGCTGCCCGAGCAACAGCAGTTCGGGCTGAATATCCTCAAGAGATCGCTGGAAGAGCCCATTCGCTGGATCGCCATGAATGCCGGTTTCGACGGCTCCATCGTGGTCGAAAAAGTGAAGAATGAGAAGGGGAATTTCGGGTTCGATGCGCAGAATGAAGAGTACACCGATATGGTGAAGGCCGGGATCATCGACCCCACCAAGGTGGTGCGTACGGCCCTGCAAAACGCAGCTTCAGTTGCCTCCCTCCTCCTCACCACCGAAGCCATGGTGGCCGAGAGACCCAAAGAGAAAGAAAGGATGCCCTCCATGCCTCCGGGAGGAGGAATGGAAGGGATGTATTAAATGCAAAGAGCATAGGGCCTAGAGTCAAAAGCTCGGGCCCTTTAAGAAATCTATGAAAAAGCCCTCCGCCAAACGCGAAGGGCTTTTTTTTGCATCGGGTGTATGGGGGGAGAGGAAAAAAATGATCTTGACAGCCTTGCCCTCCCACTTTTCGCCAAGTAGGCGGAAGATGAATTGAATTTCAGGCATTGCCCGGCCCGGAAGCAAGGGCGTTGCGCGCAAAAACCATGAGGCGCGCCTCGTTTCTTGGACCGGCCGGGCAATTTAAATGCGGAATGCCGATTGCGGAATGCGGAATGGAAAAAAGGAGTAAAAATTCCGAATTCCACATTCCGAATTCCGAATTGGGTAACGCCCGATAGGCCCGGCTCATTTTGCGGAAGCACGGAGGGAT
>JAPLIW010000273.1 GCA_026388915.1 Deltaproteobacteria bacterium | reverse complement strand
GTTTTCAAAAATAACGTTTTCATGGAAGAGTGCCATGACCCCGTCGAGGTCATGGTTATCCCAGGCCTTGTTCCATTTGGCCAGGGCCTTCAAAATCTCGGTCTTGGAAAGCATGGAAGAAACCTCCTTTCCCCTGCAGGGATGACAGGATCCGTGGATTTCATTATAATCATAAATAGGCTTTGTTCGAAAGGTACGTGATTCGTTGCCTGGACGGGTAAAATGAAAAATCTTGAAATTTGCCAAGAAATCTTGTTTGGCCAACCCCTCTTTGAAATCCCCCCCAACCCCCCTTTTATAAAGGGGGGCAGGGGGGATTTCTGGCAGGGCCGTGCTCCTGGGGAAAAATCCTGGCTCCTGGTCGGGGCCCTGCCACTCTGCGAATAACTTCTGAAAAATGATCCATCACGTACTTTTCGGACAAAGCCCATAAATGAGAGAATATGAAAAGCCGTAGGGGCATCCCGCGTTTCGCGGGACATCGCGCCCCTACAAGTTTACCAGGGGGCCCCCACAGTGGCCGCTTTTTCGCACACCATCGCAGAAAAAGCATAGCCCCTTAGAGGAAAAAATATGCCTGCCTCCAAGGATATCCTGAAGATGTTGAAAAGGCTGATCGAGCAATCTCCCGCAGATCAGACCGAAGCCCTGCTGATGACCGAGGACTCATCCCTTACGCGCTTTACCCCCGCAACGGTTCATCAGCATGTGGCCGAGCGAAATCAGACCCTGCTTCTGAGGGTCGTGCTGGGGAAACAGGTTGCCGTAGTGACCACGAATCTTCTTCAGCCCTCTTCCTTAAGAACCACGCTGGAGAAAGCGGTTTCTCTGGCCCGAGTCCTACCCCCCAACCCGGACTTCGTATCGCTTCCCCCGCCCAGGCCGATCATGGAAGCCAAGACCTTCCATGATAATATCCGCCGGCTCACTCCCGGGAAGAAAGTAAAGGCCATCCAGGAGGCCATGGGCTTGGTGAAGGGCAAAGGGGCCTCCGTTTCGGGAGCTTTCTCCCATGGGATTGTGGAGGTGGCCGTCCTTAACTCCCTGGGGGTGGAAGCCTATCAACAGTACTCTGACCTCTTCTTCCATTTGATCGCCCAAAATGAGCACGGCTCGGGGTATGCAAGTTTTGTCTCCCGGGATCCTGACCGCCTCATGATAGAACCTCTCGTTGGGATAGCTCTCTCCAAAATATCCAAAGGTAGCCCCATCGCAGCTCCCCCGGGCGAGTACGAAGTGATCCTCGAACCCGAAGCGGTCCTGGAGCTTCTGACTTTCATGGGATATCTGGGCCTTCACGCCCTGGCGGTCCAGGAGGGCCGCTCATTTCTGTGCAATCACTCTGGAGAAAAATTGCTGAACGAGAAAGTCACCATTTATGACGACGGCCTGGACCCGCACGGCCTTCAGGTCCCCTTCGATTTCGAGGGAGTGCCCAAGCAGAAAGTGTTGTTTTTCGACAAGGGCGTGGCCCGGGATATCACCTATGATTCCCTGACCGCGGGCCGTGAAAAGAAGGAATCCACCGGACATGCCCTGACCCCGCCCAACACGGAGGGGCCCATCCCGGTAAACCTCTTCATGGAACAAGGCAATTCCACCCTGGAGGAGATGATCCGTAGCGTCCGGAAAGGAATCTACGTGACCCGTTTCCACTACACCAATGTAGTGGAACCCATGAAGGCGGTCATCACCGGGATGACCCGGGATGGGACGTTCTGGATCGAAGACGGAGAGATCAAGAACCCCATCCAAAACCTCCGCTTCACGGAATCGATTCTGAAGGCTTTCTCTAGGGTGAAAGCGATCTCCCGCGAAAGGAAAATCTGCACCTCCGGTTCGGTGTACGGCCGGCGGTTCGTGACCGGAACCGTTGCGCCGGCAGTGCAAATCGATGGGTTCAATTTTTCCGGGGTTTCTTCGTTATAAAAACAAAGACGAAATACTTTTTCTCCCGCAGAGACCGCAAAGGGAAATTTTAAGGTTTTTAATTTTAGGCATTTTAGGCATTTCGAATTTTAGGCATTCTTCAAGGAGTCTCAGATGAGGGACCTCATCCATCACGCTCTTGACCTGGCCAAGGTGAAAAGGGCGCAATACGCCGACATTCGGGTCGTTCGCCGCCGGGTGGAAGAAATCGCAGTCAAGAACGGAAAAGTCGATGCCCTGGCCCGGAATGAAGATTACGGGTTCGGGATCCGGGTTCTGTACCAGGGTGCCTGGGGTTTTGCCGCCAGTTCGAAAGTCAACAAAACGGAGATGGAAAAGACCCTGGACCGGGCCTGGAAGATCGCCAAGGCGAGTTCACGAATTAAAGAAAAGGACCTCCGGTTCGTTCCCGCCCCGGCCGTAGTCGAAAATTACCGGACCCCTGTTTCCGTCGATCTCTTTTCGGTCTCCCTGGACCGGAAAGTCAGCCTGCTTCTTGAATCGGACGAAACCCTCCGCCGCCATCCCAGGGTGAAGATCTCCGAAGCTTTCATGGAAGGTTATGAGGCTGAAAAAACCTTCGCCTCCACCGAGGGGTCCTTCATCGAGCAGAAGATCGTGGAGTGCGGGGCGGGAATCTCGGCCACGGCCATCGAAGGATCGGATGTGCAGGTCCGTTCCTATCCCAACTCTTTTCGCGGGAACTTCGCCACCCGGGGGTATGAATGGATCGAGGGATTAAAGATAAAGGATCACGCCGAAAGGGTGGCCGAAGAAGCGGCCCAGCTCCTCTCCGCCAAGCCCTGCCCTTCCGGGACCACGACCCTAATCCTGGAGGGGTCTCAGTTGGCCCTCCAGGTCCATGAATCCATCGGCCACCCCATCGAGTTGGACCGGATCCTGGGAACCGAGGCCAGCTATGCGGGAACCAGCTTCTTGAGCCTGGACAAGGTGGGAAGCTTTCGCTATGGCTCGAATCTGGTGAACGTCACCGCCGATGCCACCGTTCCGGGCGGGCTGGGGACTTTCGGGTTTGACGACGAAGGAACCAGGGCCCAAAGATCGCCCATCATCTGCCGGGGGATCCTGACCGACCTTCTCACCTCCAGAGAAACGGCTCACCTGCTGGGGAAGGCAAGCAACGGCACCATGCGGGCCGACGGGTGGAACCGGATTCCTCTCATCCGCATGACCAATATCAACCTCGAGCCCGGCGAGTGGACGCTGGAGGGGATGATCACCGACACGGAAGAGGGTCTGTTCCTGAGCACCAACCGAAGCTGGTCCATCGACGATAAGCGGATCAATTTCCAGTTCGGCACCGAGATCGGGTGGGAGATCAAAAAGGGGAAGCTGGGGTCCATGGTGAAGAACCCCACCTACACGGGAATCACCCCCCAGTTCTGGAACTCCTGCGACGCCGTGGCCAACCGGCATCACTGGCAGATGTGGGGAACGCCCAACTGCGGCAAGGGCGAGCCCGGGCAGGTAGCTCACGTGGGCCATGGAACCGCACCGGCAAGGTTCAGGAATGTCCGGGTGGGGGTCCTGTAGGTTTTTGTATCTCTATGCCCGCGCTCCGCATGATGGCCCCTACAATTTTGTTATCCTTTTGCGCACAATTTCAATTGTAAGCGCTTCATAGTCTGGGTATGCTGAAGGAAAGGGGATTGCTTTTCACCCCCAGCGCAGCGGGGGCGAGATAAGAAAGCTTCGGAGAAATAGCAAAACCCCCCCGCCACAGGTGGGGAGAGATCTGTGCCTCATGATTGCAAGCAAGATGCCTTTTCTTCCGGGCCCCTGAGATCACAGGAAATTCTGGAAAGACCAGCTTTTTGGCTTTCAATGAATTTGGAGATGGATGGAATTCGAGTCCTGGAGATGGGACACACGGTGATGGGGCCGACCTGCGGCCTGGTCTTGGCGGACATGGGCGCCGAGGTGATCAAAATCGAAAGAGCCCCCAAGGGGGACGACACCCGCCGGCTCATCGGCTTCGGCCAGGGCTTTTTCCTCTATTTCAACCGAAACAAGAAAAGCCTGGCCGTCGACCTGAAATCGGAGAAAGGAGCGGGGCTGATCAAGAAACTCGCCGCATCCTCGGATGTATTCATCGAGAATTTCGGGCCTGGCGCCGTCGATCGGCTGGGGCTGGGATACGAAGACCTGTCCAAGGTGAACCCCCGGTTGATCTATTGTTCCCTGAAAGGGTTCCTGCCCGGCCCTTACGAGCATCGCCCGGCCCTGGACGAAGTGGTCCAGATGATGGGGGGGCTCGCCTACATGACCGGGCCTCCGGGCCGTCCTCTCCGGGCCGGTTCGTCGGTCGTGGACATCATGGGAGGAAGCTACGGGGTCATCGGGATCTTAAGCGCCCTGTACGAGAGGGAGAAGACCGGAAAAGGCCAGTTTGTGATCGCTTCCCTGTACGAATCGACCGCCTTTCTCATGGGGCAGCACATGGCTCTTTCGGCCGTTACCAAAAAGCCGGTGCCCCCCATGCCGGCCCGAGTGAGCACCTGGGGAATCTACGACATATTCAAGACCCGGGAGGGCGGAGAGATCTTCATCGGCATCACCAGCGACAAGCAGTGGAAAGCTTTCGGCGAGGCCTTCAGCCGGCCTGATTTGGGCAATGATCCCAGGGTCCAGACCAACAACGACCGGATCCTCCAGCGCGACTGGCTGATCCCGGCATTAAAGAAGGTCTTTGAAAGCAAGACCAAGGAGGAAATCATCCGGATCTGCGAAAAGGCGGGGATCCCCTTCGCCCCCATCGCCCACCCGGAAGACCTCTTCGAGGACCCCCAGCTGAATGAAGGCGGCGGCCTCGTGGAGGTTCCCTTGCCGCAGGGAGGCCGCACCAAACTTCCCCGGATTCCGGTACGAGTCGGGTCTCATCAATTCGGGTTGCGCTCCAACGCCCCCGCAGTGGGAGAGGGAACCCGGGAAATCCTGAAATCCATCAAGCTGAGCGATGAAGAAATCGAGCAGCTGAAAAAAGAAGGCATCCTCGCTTTCTGATATTCTGGGGGCGATGCCGAGAAGCTTGGGGGCATCCCGATCCGTTATTTTATGAAACTTTTCTTGGCCGTCATCTCGGTCTTAATCTTTTTGGATGCCCCTTCCCTCTTTGCTCAATCTCTTTTTACGATCAATTTTGAAAACGATGAAGCCGGAAAATTTCCGGCCGGCTGGTCGTCCCGGGATAAGGAAAACATGGGGAGGGTCTATTCGGTCCAAGCCGAGAACGGCCATAGATTCCTTCATGCCGACGCCCGGGCCATCGGTATCCAAGTGGGCTACGGAAAGGAATGGAATTTGGCAGAATTTCCTTTGCTCCGCTGGCGATGGAGAGCCCTTGTCTTTCCTGAAGGGACCTATGAACGGAAGAAGGGCGGGAATGACAATGTCCTTTCCGTGTACATGGTCTTCGGAGGATGGCCCATCCCCAGCTCCATAAAATACACCTGGAGCGATACCCTGCCGGCGGGTACGGTTTTCGACTCCCCCCTCTCTGGAAAGACAAAAATCATCGTGGTCCGGAGCGGAAGATCCATGGCCGGCAAATGGGTCGCTGAGGAACGCAATGTGCTGGCCGATTACCGCAGTCTGTTTGGGATGGGGGAAAAGAACCCTTCCGCCAGGGGAATCCTTCTTCTAACCGATTCCGACAATACGATGACTCGCTCCGTGGGGGATTACGATTACATTACCGTAGCGCCCAATTGAGTCCAGCCTATGTGACCCCCTCTTGCGGAAAAAATAAGGATGCAGCATAAAGTTTGGGAAAAATGTGCGAATGATTCTTTGAAATCGGGAGCCCGCTAGAGGCGATTCTTCACTTAGGGGAAAATGGGGGACCGGGAAACAAGCCGGATTCACCCGAAGAGGAACAAATCCGCTGAATTCTATGTCTAACAGGGTGGAAGAAAGGGCGCAGACGCCGGCAGATGATGATTTCCAACTCGTCTCCTCCTGCCGGAAAGGAGAGATCGACGCCTTCGAGGCCTTGGTCGAAAAGTATCAGAAGAAGATGTTGAACGTGGCTTACCGGATGATCGGGGATTATGACGAAGCCTGCGAAGTGGTGCAGGACGCTTTTCTCTCGGCCTACCGTTCCATAAAGAAATTTCGGGGCGAGGCCCGTTTTTCCACGTGGCTGTACAGCATCGTGATGAACCTGTCCAAGAACCGGATGAAACAGATCAAGACCCGGGGGGCCCGGGAGGTTTATTCGATCGATGCCCCGGCGGAGACGGAAGAAGGTTCAATTCGCAGGGACCCTCCCGACCAGGGTCCCTCCATCCTGGAGCAGATGGAGAAGAAAGAAGTTGACGCCAGAGTGCAGGGGTGCATCAACGGGCTCGACTCTGAGTACCGCGAAGCCCTGGTGCTGCGGGATATCCAGGGATTCTCCTACGTGGAGATCCGTGATATCCTCAAAGTACCCGAAGGGACCGTGAAATCCCGTCTCTTCCGGGCCCGGGACGCTCTCAAAGAGTGCCTGAAAAAGGTGCTGGGAGACCTGTGATGGAATGTCAGGAGATCCGCAAGAACCTCTCTGCTTACCTGGAAGGGATGGTTGCCCCCGAGGACCAGGAGCTCATCGATCAGCACCTCGCCTCCTGCCGCGCCTGCAGCACCGCCCTCTACGAATTGAATCGAACGGGCGAAGTGCTCAAGAATCTGAAGGAAGTGGAACCCCCACCCTGGATGAAACAGAAGATCATGGCCCGGGTCAGGGAAGAAGCCGAACCGAAGAAGGGATTCATTCAAAAGCTTTTCTACCCTCTCCATATAAAGGTCCCTCTGGAAGCCTTCGCCACGGTTTTGATTGCCGTCGTTGCGGTGTACGTGTTTAAAACCGTAGAGCCCCAGATGAAGGACCTCCAGGTTCCTTCAGTCAGAGAACCGGTCATCGC
>JAPLIW010000499.1 GCA_026388915.1 Deltaproteobacteria bacterium | reverse complement strand
GGTGTGAAAAAATTGATTTTCAGCCGTCACCCCGGTGAAAACCGGGGTCCAGTAAGTTCGTAAATCCTTGAAAACACTGGATTCCGGCTTTCGCCGGAATGACGTGAAAAAGAACTAATTCGATTTTTTCACACCTTCCTCCTCGAGGAAGGAAGGCCCGGGGGGGATCGAAAGCTGAGAGCGTAGTGCTTCGATTCGCAAATACAGACACGTATTCTCCCCTCGTCTAAGCTCGGGGCTGGTCATGGATACAATGGCTCACTCAGCACTAAGCGTGAAAGGCCGATGGCTGAAAATCTGAAGATGGAAGAGAAAACCTGCCGCAACCCGGATGATCCCATGATCGTGGTGAAGGAGGTCCATAAATCCTTCGGCCCGAACCAGGTGTTGCGGGGTATGAATCTGGAGGTCAAGTGCGGGGAGTCCATGGTGGTCATCGGGGGAAGCGGGACGGGCAAAAGCGTTCTTATCAAGTGCATCATCGGCCTGCTCCGCCATGATCGGGGGGAAATCTACGTGGATGGAACCGAGATTTCCAACCTCGACGAGAAGGAATGGAACGAGCTGCGGAAAAAATTCGGTATGCTCTTCCAGCGAGACGCCCTTTTTGATTCCCTGACGGTCTGGGAAAATGTGGGGTTCGGACTGCGGCAGCACACCAAGCTGTCGGACGACGAGATCAAGGCCGCCGCCGTGGAAAAGCTGAAACTGGTGGGGTTGAAGAATATCGAAAACCTCATGCCCTCCGAGCTTTCCGGGGGAATGCGGAAGCGGGTTTCTCTGGCGCGGGCCATCGCCATGAAGCCCGCCATCCTGCTTTATGACGAGCCCACCACCGGGTTGGACCCCATCATGGCCAACGTGATCAACGAACTCATCGTGGAAATGCGCGAAAAGCTCGATGTCACCTCCATCGCCATCACCCACGACATGGTCAGCGCCTACCGGATTGCCGACCGGATCGCCATGCTCTACAAGGGACAGATCATCGAAGTGGGAACTCCCGGGGAGATAAAGGTCTCGCCGAACGAGATCGTTCAGCAGTTCATCCATGGGCAGGTGGAAGGGCCGATTACCCGGGGAACAGACATCGGCCGGAAACTTTGAAAGCCTGAAGGAGGTAAGGGATGAGAAGCATCGGAACGGAGACAAAAGTGGGGATCTTTGTTCTCCTGGGGATTATCCTGTTGACCTATTTTACGATCCGGGTGGGTCGGATCGCCGTCCGGGAAGAAGGGTACCGGGCCTACTCGTACGTGGAATCGGCGGCCGGCCTGGACAAAAACTCCCCGGTGCGGATAGCCGGAGTGGAGGTCGGCAAAGTGGAGACCATCAAGCTGGAAGGATTGAAGGCCAAAATTACCATGCTCCTGCCCTTCCATGTGAAGCTCCCCCTGGGGTCGAAGGTCTACGTAAAATCCGCGGGGCTCCTGGGAGAGAAATACGTCGAGATCGCTCCGGGGACCGGCGCCGAGTTCATCAAGGCGGGTGAGTTGGTCGAAGAAGGAGGCCCTTCCGCCGATGTGGACCGGGTCCTTACCCAGCTCAGCAGCATTGGGGGGGATATCCAGCGAGTCACCCGGTCGCTCGGCAACGTTCTGGGGGGAGAGGAGGGGGAAAAGTCCATCAAGGAGCTGGTCACGGGGGCCAAGGAGACCATGGTTAACATGCAGCATATCACCCAGACCATCGACCGGGGGGAGGGAACCCTGGGGAAGCTGGTGAAGGACGATAAGCTCTATGCGGAAGTGAAAGATACCATGGCCAACCTTAGGCAGGTGACCGAAGGCATCGAAAAGGGCGAAGGGACCCTGGGAAAAATTGGTCAAGGACGAAGCCCTGTACAACGATACCAAGGCGACCATGGCCAGCCTGAAAAAGGTTTCTGAGCAGATTGAAAGCGGGGAAGGGACCCTGGGGAAATTGGTCAAGGACGAAGCCCTGTACAACGATACCAAGGAGACGATGGCCAGCCTGAAGAAAATCTCTGAGCAGATTGAAAGCGGGGAAGGGACCCTGGGAAAACTGGTGAAGGACGAGAGCCTGTACAACGAGACCAAGGCGGCGATGACCGAGGCCAAGGAGACCATGGCCAACCTGAAAAAGGTTTCCGAGCAGATCGAGAAGGGGGAGGGAACCCTGGGGAAATTGGCCAAGGATGACGCGCTCTACGAGGACACGAAGCGGGCGGTCAAATCGGTGCAGAAGGCAGCGGATGGAATCAGTGAAGTGACGCCGGTGACCGTCCTGAGCGTGGTCCTGGGGCTGGTAATTCCGTAAGGGGGCGGCCATCACAAAGAATCGGAGGGTCGCATTTCAAACAGCCGCGGTGCTGGTTCTCCTTCTGCTCTGGTCGTGGGTTTCGGGGTGCGCCACCCTGAACCCGGGGCCGCGAAGGGAGAACTTCGCCCCTCTCTTCATCTACAGCGAGGATGAAGAGAGGGAAGGAAAAGCGGCGGATGTTCTGGGCCCCTTTTTCACCTACCGAAAGGACACGCGCGATTTCCACCTGGCTTTTCGTCCTTTTTTTTACTGGCAGGGGGAGGAGGAAAAGTATTCTCGGACGGAATATCTCTATCCCCTGGGAAAATACGAGCGGACCGAGAGAGAAGTGAAATCCTACCTCATGCCCTTCTACTCGACCTCGAAAGATCTCACCCAGGGGGAGAAAAAAGAAAGGGGATTCCTCCTGGCCTTCTGGGGAGAAACAGAAAAGGGAGAACCCTACGGGGGCTTTTTCCCTTTTTACGGGAACTTGAAGAACCGATTCGGAAAGGATGAGATCAATTTCTTTCTCTGGCCCGTTTACATGGATTCCCGGGAGGGAGAGAGCCGGGCCCAATCCGTTTTCTGGCCGTTCCTCACTTTTTATGAGGGAGGCGGCCGGGAAGGGTTCAAGTTCTGGCCCCTGGCCGCCCACGTGAAGAAAGAAAACTCCTATGAAAAGAGTTATTTCCTTTGGCCTATTTTCCACCACGAAAAGAGATACCTGTATACCGACGACCCCACCGAGATCAACATGGTCCTGCCCCTCTATGTGTCCATGACCTCTTCCCGAAGAGTGCAACGGTCCGTGCTCTGGCCGCTCTTCACCTATACCTACGATGAAGATGACCACTATACCCAATGGGACTTTCCCTGGCCCATCCTCCAGTGGGCCGAGGGGGACGATAAGGAGATCCTCAGGGCCTTCCCCCTTTACGGGCGCAAATACTGGGAAGGGAGGGAACGGGGCTACTTCCTGTGGCCGGTTTACTGGTATGTCCGGGAAGAGGATGATCAATATAAGAAGTCGACCGAGCGCTTCCTTCTTCTCTCCAAGGATGAAACCGAAGTTTGGAAGAACAGGGGACAGGAGGAGCGGAGGATTCGAGTCTGGCCTTTCTTTTACTACCGAGAAGATAGAGAGGGCGGGATTTACTTTTATTGGCCCTGTCTGATTCCCCTGGACTACGAGGGATATGAAAGGAATTGGACTCCCCTC
Source organism: Deltaproteobacteria bacterium (assembly GCA_026388915.1). Taxonomy (GTDB): domain Bacteria; phylum Desulfobacterota; class SM23-61; order SM23-61; family SM23-61; genus SM23-61. The sequence goes on along the minus strand of JAPLIW010000499.1, from coordinate 659 downwards.
TTCACCCTCTATGAATATCGCCGGACTCCCGGAGGCGACCGGGAATCGAAATTCCTCTGGGGAGTCTATGTCCACCGGCAGAACGCGGTCCGCGAGCTCTATGAATTGAGCTTTCTCTTCACCCTGTACAACGCGGAGGATGTGCTCTACTTCTCCTTTCTCAAAGGACTGGTTGAATACCGGGCCAGGGGGACGGAGCGGGCGCTCCGACTGGTCTATTCTCCCTGGCCCATCGAATGGGAAACCCCGCGGGCGCCGAAGGAAGCCCTGGCCGTCCCCCGGGAAGAGAGAACCTTAACCCCCTGAAGGGGATGTAGAAGGAATCATGGATACCAAAGTACGCCTCACCGCCCTGGTCCGAGCCGCCGGGTGAGCGGCCAAGCTGAGTCCGGAGGACTTGGATAAAGCGCTGAAGCCCCTGCCCCTGGAGAAGCATCCCAGTCTCCTGGTGGGGACCGAAACCGCCGATGACGCCGGGGTCTTTAAGCTCACTAAGGATATGGCCCTGGTTCAGACGGTGGACTTCATCACCCCCATCGTGGACGACCCCTTTCTCTTCGGGCAGATCGCCGCGGCCAATTCCCTGAGCGACGTGTACGCCATGGGCGGAAAACCCCTGACCGCCATGAACGTGATCGGATTTCCCCGCCTGTCCCTGG
>JAPLIW010000195.1 GCA_026388915.1 Deltaproteobacteria bacterium | reverse complement strand
AACACGTTTTCTTTGCCAAGGTGAACGCCGACGGCTCCATTACGAAACTCTCAGACTGGGTCAAGATCACGAAGTAGAGGCAGGTTTGAAACCTGCCCCTGCGGGCGGCATGGGAAAATACGATGGCGAAGATTCTCCGTGCAGAGAGCGAGGCGGAGGAAATGGGTGCCGCTTCAAGGCGGCTGGGTGATCCACCTAGAACCGAGGAGGGAAACATGAAAGGGAAAGCCGTATTATTCATCATCGGGTTGGTTTTGGCATTCATGGTGCTGGCGCCGGGGGCCCATGCCCAGGCGGTCCGCGGAGTGACTGATACGGAGGTCATCGTGGGTCAAACGGGCCCTCAGACGGGACCGGCCGCTCTCTGGGGGGCTGTCGCCCGGGGAACAGGGCTCTATTTCAAGGGCATCAACGATGAAGGGGGAATCCACGGAAGGAAAATCAAATATGTTCTGCGCGACGATGGGTACCAGCCGGCCAAAACCAAGGCTATTGGCAAGGAGTTCGTGGAGCAGATCGGGATCTTCTCCGTGGTAGGCTGCGTGGGAGTCGGGCCCGGGATGAGCGTCCGGGATTTTTATTCGGAAAACAAGGTCTTAATGGTGTCCATGGGATGCAGCGGGGTGACCAACTGGGTCAACCCTTTCCAAAAATACATCTTTCCCATTTACCCCCTGTACATAGACGAGGCCTTCGCCTTGACCCGGTATTTCCACGAGAACTTGAAATTGACGAAAATTGCCATGTTCTACCAGAACGACGACTATGGAAAACAAGGCCTGGAAGGCGTGGAGCATTATGTAAAAGCTAAGAATCTGCAATTGGTGGCCACAGTCTCAGCTGAGGTAACGGATCGGGATTTGAGTTCCCACGCTTTAAAATTGAAAGAATCCGGAGCCCAGGCAGTGATCATGTGGGCGATGCCCGTCCATGGAGCATTGCTCCTGGGGGAATGCGCCAAGATCGGTTACAAACCCAAATGGGGGACCAGCAGCACGCTCTCCGACGGGGTGGCGATGCTGCAAATCAGCAAAGGTCTCTGGGCTGGAATGATCAGTTCCAATTTTGGAGAACTTCCGGATTCGAATCATCCCCTAATGGTCAAATATCGCGCCTGGCATCAAAAATATGAGCCCAAGGAGCGGTGGTCGACCTTCTATACTGCCGGGATTACTTTCGCTGAACCTTTCGTCGAAGGATTAAGGCGGGCGGGGAAAAATTTAACTCCCGAGACCTTCGTCAAAGCCATGGAAAGCATGAAAGACTGGCAAGGGATTGGCCCGCCCATCACCTTTACCTCAACAGACCACCAGGGCGGCAAGCATGTCTTCTTCCAGGAGGTTCTGCCAGACGGAAAAATTAAGAAACTCACAGACTGGATGCGGATCACCTACTGATAAGGGACGCGAGAGAAAGAAAGACGCGGGGACGCGAAGACGCGGCGACACGGAGAAACAGAAATCCGTAGTCGCGGGGACCCGGGGACGCGGGGTAAGGGTGAAAAAACGGGTCCCTGAACCTACAGAATAGGGAGAAACGAAAGCAGGGGCGATCGGGCGAAGCGCGCGACGGTCGCCCCTGCAGGGAAGAACGCATGGCCACATTAAAGGTCGAGGATTTATCGATCAGCTTCGGGGGACTGAAAGCCTTGAGCGGGGTGAGCTTCTCGGTGGAGAAGGGCGAGATCTATTCCATCATCGGCCCCAACGGAGCGGGAAAGACCACGGTGTTCAACTGTATCAGCGGGATCTACAAGCCCACCGGGGGGAAGATCTCCTTCAAAGAGCTGGATATCACCCCCTTTAAGCCCCACCAGGTGGCCCAGGTGGGAATTGCCCGCTCTTTCCAGAACATCGAGCTCTTTGCCCACATGACTACCATGGACAACCTCATGCTGGGGCGGCACACCAAGCTGAAAACGGGCCTCTGGTCGGGGGCCACCTTCCTGACCCCGAATTCCAGGGCGGCGCGGGAGGAGATCAAGAACCGGGAAAAAGTGGAGGACATCATCGACTTCCTGGAGCTCCAGGCCTCCCGCAACCAGATGGTGATGAACCTTCCTTACGGGAAGCAGAAGCTGGTGGAGCTGGCCCGCGCCCTGGCCCTGGAGCCGGAGGTCCTCCTCCTGGATGAGCCTTCGGCGGGGATGAACCTGGAGGAGAAAGAGGACCTGATTTTTTCCATCCGGGATATCCGGGATGATTTCGGGATCACCGTTCTTTTGGTGGAACACGACATGAACCTGGTCATGGGGATTTCCGACCGGGTCCTGGCCTTGAACTACGGCCAGGTGATCGCCGAAGGGTCCCCGGCGGACGTCCAGAAGCACCCGGAGGTGCTCAAGGCCTATCTTGGAGAGGGGTAGAAACGTGGGAAGCATCCTGCAGGTAAAAAACATCGAGACTCTGTATTACGATATCATCAAAGCCCTCCGGGGGATCTCCCTGGACATTCAGGAGGGGACCATATCGGTGGTCCTGGGAGGAAACGGGGCGGGGAAGAGCACCACCCTGAAGACCATCATGGGGCTTCTCGAGGATCAGCCCGACAAAGGGACCATCGAGTTCATGGGCCGGCGGATCGACGGCATGGACGCCGAGGACATCGTCAACCTGGGCATCGCCATGGTCCCGGAAGGAAGAGAGGTTTTCCCCGAACTGACGGTGATGGAAAACCTCAAGATGGGAGCCTACACCCGGAAAGACAAGAAGGGAGTCCAGGAAGATCAGGACCGGGTGATCCGCTACTTCCCCATCCTCAAAGAGAGGGCCTCCCAGCAGGCCGGTTACCTGAGCGGGGGGGAGCAGCAGATGCTGGCCATGGGACGGGCGCTCATGACCCGGCCCAAACTCCTCATGCTGGATGAACCCTCCCTGGGATTGTCCCCCATCCTGGTGAGGGAAATCTTCGAAATTATCAAGACCATCAATCAGGAAGGGACCACCATCCTTTTAGTGGAGCAGAACGCCCGGATGGCCCTATCCGTGGCCCACTTCGGGTACGTCCTGGAGACGGGCAGGATCGTTCTGGCCAACACCCCCCAGAACCTCATGGAAGACGAGGACGTCAAGGAATTTTACCTGGGGATCAAATCGGAGGTTTCGGGCAAGGGGTACCAGCGCTGGCGGCGGAAAAAAAGGTGGAGATAATCGGGCAGATAACTTTTTAAAGGAGGCAGGACCATGATGCAGGAGAATACATTTTCACGGAGGACGTTTCTTCAAGTCGCCGGTTCCACGCTGGCCGCCGCCCTGTTAGTCCCTTCCACTCCCCTGTGGGCCCAGGAACGGAAGCTTTCCATCGTCACCGGGGGGACGGGAGGCGTGTTCTATGTCATGGGTGGGGGCATTGCCAATATGCTCACCAAAAGCCTGCCCAATGCCAAGGTAACGGCTGAAGCTACGGCGGCGGCGGTCGATAATGCCAGGTTGATCGACGTTCGCAAGGCGGACCTGGGTTTCAGCCCCGGCGACGTTCTCTATGATGCCTACGTGGGACGGGATAAATTCAAGTCCAAGATTCCGGTGCGAACCCTCTTGAACCCCTATTCGAACTTCATTCACTTCGTAGCCTCGGAGAGTGCGGGCATCAAAACCATGAAGGATCTCCGGGGAAAACGGGTGTCGCTCGGGGCTCCGGGGAGTGGGACGGAGGTAAAGGCGGCCCGGATTCTGGAGTCTCTGGGCATCGACCCGGTCAAAGACATCAAGCGCGACCGGTTGAGCGTGGCGGAGTCCGCCGGCGGCATGAAAGACCGGAAGATCGACGCGTTCTGCTGGTCCGGCGGCCTGCCCACGGCCGCAATCATGGACCTGGCGGCTACTCCCGGAGTTCACATCCGGCTCCTGGACATGGCGGAGATCGTTCCCAAACTGAGCGATAAGTTCGGGCCGGTGTATTTTAAGGGCCTGATTCCCAAGGGGACCTACTCCGGCGTGGACTATGATGTAGTTACCGCAGCCATGGTGGTCTCCATTTTCTGTCACGAGAAGATGGAAGAAGACCTGGCCTACCAGATCAC
>JAPLIW010000178.1 GCA_026388915.1 Deltaproteobacteria bacterium | reverse complement strand
TGGCCCGGGGGCAAGGAGCTTGTGCGCAAAAAGCATCGGACGGGCTGGCCCTCTTCCTGGAGGCTTCGACCGGCTTCCGCAGGATGCGGCGGGCCGATCGGGCAATGCAAATTCGGAATGCGGATTTCGGAATTCGGAATTAAATTTTGAATCATTGGGTTTTCCATTCCGCATTCTGCATTCCGCATTTTGGCAGCCCGCCCGGGCCTTGAAATGAAAGCCGCCTCATGGTTTTTGCACAGAAGGTCCTTGCCCCCGGGCCTGGCATCCGCCCGAAGGTCATCTTTAGGTGGCGCCCATTTCAATCCGCTTTGAGCGGTTCACTGTTTTTCCTACCTCCGGCACTGCCGGAGGGCATGACGCATATTATTTTTGGGACACAACACTAGGCTCCATGCGGTTGCGATCATGATCCGCGAGAGATTCCTGAAAATTCTCCAGGCCGGGGAAAGGGGAGAGGGTCTTTCCTCCGAAGACCTGGATTTCCTCCTGTCGGCTGAAGACCAAGAGGAAGACGGGGCTTTGTTCCAAACCGCGGAACGGGTCCGTAAGGAAAAAGTGGGAAATGAGGTCCACCTCCGGGGCATCGTGGAGTTCTCCAACATCTGCGTCCAGAACTGTCTGTATTGCGGCCTCCGGCGGGACAACCGTCGACTGCGCCGTTACCGCATGACTCCGGGGGAAATCCTTGACTGCACAAGAAATGCCATGAAGATTGGGCTCAAAACGGTGGTCCTCCAATCGGGGGAAGACCCCTGGTTCACCCAAGATCGGCTCTCCGGGCTGATCCGCCGGATCAAGGAAGAGACCGATTTGGCCATCACCCTGTCGGTGGGGGAACGCCCTGCTGAGGATTATCGGGCATGGAAGCGGGCGGGGGCGGACCGTTATCTTCTGAAACAGGAGACCGCGTCGCCGGCCCTCTTTGCCCGTCTCCGCCCGGGGCGGACCCTGCGCGAACGGCTGGATTCCCTGCGGGCGTTGAAAGAGCTCGGTTACGAGGTCGGTTCGGGCAACATGGTCGGGCTCCCCGGGCAGACCGAAAAAGATTTGGTCGCCGATATCCAGCTGTTCAAGGAATGGGACTTTGACATGATCGGGATCGGCCCTTTCATCCCCCATCCTTCAACCCCTCTGGCTGAATCCCCTGCCGGAGATCTGCATCGGAGCGTGAAAATTTTGGCCGTGACCCGCATCGTGACCGGGAATACCCATTTGCCGGCCACCACGGCCTCGGGCGTGCTGGACCCCCAGGGGAGGAAAAAAGCGCTTCTGGCCGGGGCCAATGTGATTATGCCCGACATCACCCCGGGGAAATACCGGGAACATTACGATATTTATCCGGGGAAAACGGAACCCCAGGGGGGGATGGATTCCCTTATCCAATTGATAACCTCCCTGGGGCGTGTCATTGGCCGGGGAGCAGGAAACCGCCGGCCCCCCTCCTGAGGCCATATATAAGAATCGTCTCCAAGGACTGATGTTATTTTGATGACTTGGAAGGAGGATTTTCATAAATGATTTGACTTTTTACGGAAAGCCGATAATATGATATTGAATCCCTGGTAAAAGGTTTAAAAAATGGAAGAGGACCCAACAAGGCAGGGAAGATGGCCAAGGAGATGGACAGATTTGACGTTCTGGAAGACAGAATCAACCGACTGGTGGACGCCTATTCCGCACTGCGAGAGGAAAAAGAGGCCCTGGGAGATCGATTGGCGGAGAGAGAATCGGAAATCCAGAAGCTGAAAGAGAAAATATCGCATTTCTCCCGGGAGCGCGAATTGGCGAAGGAGAAGGTGGAGGGTCTCCTGAGCCGGGTGGATCGCCTCATCTCGCCTCCGGCCGGGATGGGAAAAGGATGAAAAGTCTTGTGCGGGTAGAGATTATGGGCCGGGAATACAATATCCGAAGCGATGAAGGAGAAGAACGGGTCAAAAAAATAGCCGAATACGTGGATGAGAAATTGAGGAAGATATCCGAGGTTTCGAAAACCACCTCAACCCTGAACGCGGCCATTTTAGCGGCCATGGACATTGCCAACGAATATTTCGAGGCCCTGGAAGGGCATAGGCACCTGAGACAAAGGGTGGAAGAGATCGAAACCAAATCGGGTCGGCTGCTTGAAAGAATTAATTCGAAGATTCATTGAAGGAGAAGAAAGCGATCCCCTGCGATGTTCGTGATGATGCCCCTATTCTTTGAGCCAACAGCGAAAAAAGGGGAGCTGTCCCTTGCTGCAGCTGGCAGGTCCCGGTCCTGCGGGAACCCGGGAAAGCCAAAAGCAGGAATATGGCGCCCACCTGGACATCTAGGTTCAAGAAAAAGGCATCACACGGCATTCGCGGGGGCTTTCCGCGCGGCCATTTTTCTTTCTCTCTTCCGGGAGAGATTCATTGCCGAAGGAGCCAGTCTAGAGGGGGATTTTCGGAGGGAATCGAGGAAGGCCATCCGGCGGAAGCCGTTCAGATACGAAACAAGAGGAATTTGCTCCCCGATCCGGCATCCGGTTGAGGAGACTCGCTTTTTTGCCCCGAACCGCTGGAAAGACAAGGTCTTCAACCAACGGTCCCCGCGGGGGCCGGGCGAATCATTCCTCTTTTTTCCACCCCTTCCTCTCTTTCCCTATTTTCTTTTCTAAGACGTGTATTCCGGCTTTCCCGGGGAGGGGGAGCCCGGAGAACTTCTATAACCAAGAGAAGGGTTTTCAATCGTGGACCTATATCTAATGATCGGAATCGGTGTCGTTGTTCTGGCGATGGGCGTAGTCATCGGCCTTTTCCTGCATAAGAAACTGGCGGCCGCCCGGATCCGCCTGGCGGAGCAGAAGACGCGGGAAGCCGTCGAGGAGGCCAAGAGGAAGGCCGAGGCCGTGAAGCGGGAGGCTGAGCTTCAGGCCAAGGACTTCCTGTTTCAGGCCAAGGCGGATTTTGAGGCCGAAGTCAAGGAACGCCGCCAGGAAATCGCCAACCTGGAGAAACGCCTTCTGCAGAAAGAGGAGAATCTGGAGAAACGGATCGATCTTTTTGACCAGAAGGAAGCCAACCTTTCCAAGCGGGAAAAGACCATCCTGCAGCAGGAGCGAAACGTCTCCGAGATGGAGAAGAAATACCAGTCCCTCCTGGGGGAACAGCGGCAACTCCTCGAGCGGATCGCCGGAATCTCCTCCGAAGAGGCCAAGGAACGCTTCATGAAGCTGGTGGAGAGCGAGATGCGCCATGAAAGCGCCAAGCTCATCAATCGCATCGAGGAGGAAACACAGAACCAGGCGGAAAATAAGGCCCGCGAGATCATCGTCAACGCCATCCAGCGTTATGCCGCCGATTACGTGGCGGAGGAGACCGTTTCGGTGGTCAATCTCCCCAATGAAGAGATGAAGGGAAGGATCATCGGAAGGGAAGGGCGGAACATCCGCGCTCTGGAGGCCGCCTGCGGAGTGGACCTCATCGTCGATGATACCCCCGAGGCGGTCATCATCTCCGGCTTCAATCCCATTCGCCGGGAGATCGCCCGCATCACTTTGGAACGGCTGATTACCGATGGCCGCATCCACCCCGGGCGTATCGAGGAGATCGTGGCCAAAGCCCAAGAGGAGATCGAGAAGGCCATCCGGGAAGCCGGGGAGCGGGCCACCTTTGACGTGGGGGTCCACGGGATCAATCCTGAACTCGTCAAAATGATTGGCAAGCTTAAATACCGGACCAGCTTCGCCCAGAACGTGTACCAGCATTCTCTGGAGGTCTCTTTCCTGGCCGGAACCATGGCCGCGGAACTGGGAATCAACGTGAAACAGGCCAAACGGGCCGGCCTCCTTCACGACATCGGAAAAGCGGTGGACCATGAAGTGGAAGGGACCCATGCCTTGATCGGCGCCGACCTGGCGCGCAAGCACGGAGAGGCGCAAAAGATCGTTCATGCCATCGCCGCCCACCATAACGATGAAAAGCCCTCCAGCCTCCTCGATGTATTGATCCAGGCCGCCGATGCCCTTTCGGCCGCCCGGCCTGGGGCTCGGTGGGAGATGCTGGAGACCTACGTAAAACGCCTGGAAGATCTGGAAAAGATTGCCTATTCTTTTCCCGGGGTGGGAAAAGCCTTTGCCATTCAGGCAGGCCGGGAGATCCGGGTCATGGTGGAGAATGAAGAGATTTCCGATGCCGATTCGGCTATGCTCAGCCGGGATATCGCTCGCAAAATCGAGAATGAGTTGAGCTACCCCGGGCAGATCAGAGTGACGGTGATTCGCGAAACCCGCGCCGTGGAATATGCTAAGTGATTGAAATTATTTAACTAATTTTAAAGGAAAACATTTTTCCCGTCCCTGCTACTTTTCTGTTGACAAGCAGGGCGGTAACCATTACAGTAAACTTAATAGAAAATTTTCTGCCAGGTTATCCCAGCCGAAAATTTTTCCTTGACAACCGGTTAACGACCAGCTTATAATTAGGATCTTCGATCTTAAATCTTGTTCTTTGAAAACTAAATAGCAAAGTCTTTGTCGTTGGGCTCAAACTTCGTTAAAACCTCCGGGCCCTGAGGGCCTGGATGTACCCTTTAACTGGAGAGTTTGATCCTGGCTCAGAACGAACGCTAGCGGCGTGCCTAACACATGCAAGTCGCACGAGAAATCCCGGGCAACTGGGAGAGTAAAGTGGCGTACGGGTGAGTAGCGCGTGGGTAATCTACCCTGAAGTTGGGAATAACACCTCGAAAGGGGTGCTAATACCCAATAACGTCCTCGAGACCCCGGTCTTGAGGATCAAAGATGGCTGAGGCTTGCAAGCTATCGCTTTAGGATGAGCCCGCGTACCATTAGCTAGTTGGTGGGGTAATGGCCCACCAAGGCCGTGATGGTTAGCTGGTCTGAGAGGATGGCCAGCCACACTGGAACTGAGATACGGTCCAGACTCCTACGGGAGGCAGCAGTGAGGAATCTTGCGCAATGGGGGCAACCCTGACGCAGCAACGCCGCGTGAGTGATGAAGGCCT
>JAPLIW010000679.1 GCA_026388915.1 Deltaproteobacteria bacterium | reverse complement strand
CCGTACTTCTTGAGGTGTAAAAAGAGGGTAGCCACTTCCTGAAGCAAGTTTTCTGCCCGGATTGGAAGCCGGGGGAGGAAAGACCCAACAGGAGGTCAGGCGTTTACCGCCAGCTAATATTGATGATCTCGTAAAAAGTCTCTTAAAGCGTCACCCCGGCGAAAGCCGGGGTCCAGAACATCTTGAAATAACTGGATTCCGGCTTTCGCCGGAATGACGAATTCTATGGAATTGCGACTTTTTACGAGTTCATCAATATTGGGGAAGCGAACGGGGTGAGAGCGCGGCCTTTGAAACCAATTTCCCTGCCCATAGTTGCGTAAAAAATCTAGAACATAATAATTCCATATACTTATAATTTTTTTTTAAAAAAAAGGCTTGACAAGGATTGCTTGCCTATGATAAATGGATCCCTCAATGGGGCACAGTGTAAACGGTGGTTGTTTTTAAGTCCGGAATCGAAAAGTTGTCCCTGTGAAAGCCTCCGTGCGGAATCCCGTCGAGCTATTGGAGTTTAGGTTTGGGCAGAAAACATTACACCGTTCTGGTTTTTTCCCAGCAGGCTGCCAGGGTCAAGAAGTTTATTTTTTCACCCCTGACCCTCAAGGTGGGGGCCGCGGGTCTGGTACTTCTCCTTATTTTCTCCGGGTACCTTTTTTACGATTATGTCTCCTACCAGAAAAAAGTCTTTGATCTGAAAGCACTTCGCAGCGAACTGACCTTCCAACAAGCCGAAATTCAATCCTTCCTGGAAAAGATCACTCTCCTGGAGGAGCAGTTGACCCGGCTTAAGCTGGTGGAAGAACAGGTTAAGAAGGACCTGAAGGAAGTACAGGAATTGAAAAAAGAAAAAAAGGTAAATAAGCTTTCCCCTCCCCCCAGTCTGCCGGATAAATCCTCAAGAGCATCCGGACCTTCGGAACCCATGCAGCACTCCTCGCCCATCCGGGGAGAAGAAGTCTCCATCCTGGAAAAAGAGCGGCCCAAGCTGGTCAGCCGGCTCCATCTGGATCTCATGGAGCTCTCCAAAGAAGCCTTTCAGAGAGAACAGACCCTGAAAGAACTAAAAGATTTTTTGCATGCTCAAAAATCCGTCCTCCTTTCGATGCCTTCCCTCTGGCCGGTCCTCGGCCGGATTAGCTCGGCTTTCGGGGAAACCCGCTTCAGCTCATCCTCCGGAGGAACAAGGCCCCACATGGGAATCGATATTGCAGCACCCACGGGAACCCCGATTGCGGCGACCGCGGACGGAGTAGTCATCATTGCCAGCAGGGAAGCGGAGTATGGCCGTCTGGTATGCATCGACCATGGCCACGGTTACACCACGATGTACGGCCACCTCAATGATATTCATGTCAAACCCGGGGATAGAGTCCATGCCGGCAAGATCCTGGGAACCGTGGGCACTTCGGGCTATACCACCGGCCCCCACCTCCATTATGAAGTGAGGATGTACGGCAGGCCGGTCAATCCTTTTTCCTACCTCACCCAAACCCTGTAAATTTCCCTTTTCCGCACCCTAAAAATATGATATTTTAACCCTGGGTTGTTTTCTGACCCCGATAAGGGTTTCCCGCTTTATCGGGGTTTTTGTTTATTTTTTATCGATTCACCACAGAGGCACAGAGGATACGGAGATTAAAGAGACAAAAAGAAATGGAATAATGGAATGGTGGACAAAGAAAATGGTTTTCCCAACATTCTAATATTGATGGTCTCGTAAAAAGTCCCTTGGGCCGTCACCCCGGCGAAAGCCGGGGTCCAGAACATCTTGAAATAACTGGATTCCGGCTTTCGCCGGAATGACGAATTCTATGGAATTGCGACTTTTTACGAGTTCATCAATATTCCATCATTCCAATTTTCCTGTTTTTTTCTCTGTGTCCTCTGTGCCTCTGTGGTGAAAAATAGAATTATGTTTTTTGATGCCCTGCAAAAAATATTCGGCAGCAAGAACGAGCGGGAGATCAACCGCCTGAAGCCCCTGGTCCAGGCTATCAACCAGCTGGAGCCGGAGGTCCTGAAGCTGACCGACGCCCAGCTGAAGGCCAAGACCGCGGCGTTCCGCGAGCGCCTCGCCCGGGGAGAGACCCTGGATGATCTTCTGGTGGAGGCCTTTGCCGTGGTCCGGGAAGCTTCCCGGAGGACGCTGGGTCAGCGCCATTTCGACGTGCAGCTCATCGGAGGGATGGTGCTCCACCAGGGGAAGATCGCCGAGATGAAGACCGGTGAAGGAAAAACCCTGGCGGCCACCCTCTCGGTTTATCTCAACGCCCTCAGCGAAAAGGGCGTCCATGTGGTCACCGTAAACGACTACCTGGCCAAGCGCGACTCCGCCTGGATGGGCGCCATCTACAACTTCCTGGGCATGTCCGTGGGGGTCATCGTCCACGAACTGGACGATGCCCAGCGGCAGCAGGCCTACCGCTGCGACATCACTTACGGCACCAACAACGAATTCGGCTTCGACTACCTGCGGGACAACATGAAGTTCCGCCTGGAGGACATGGTCCAGCGGGAGCTGAACTACGCCATCGTGGACGAGGTGGACTCCATCCTCATCGATGAGGCCCGGACCCCCCTGATCATCTCCGGCCCCGTGGAGAGGGTGATGGAGGAGGGGTATTACGAAGAATTGAAGCCCCTGGTCATCCGCCTTCGCCAGAGCCAGAGTCGGTTGATGGACGGGTTTCTCCAGGAAGCCCTGAAGCTCCTGAAGGAAGAGCCGGGGAGTGAAGAGGCGATAGAGAAACTCCTTCTGGTGAAGAGGGGGGACCCCAAGCATCCCGGCTTCCTGGACCTCATCGCCCAGGAGCCCGCCCTGAAGACCAAGATCGACCGGATGGAATCCCTTCTCTCCGGCCAGAAGACCCTCTCCCAGTTTCTGGGAATGCTCTACTGCTCCATCGACGAAAGGTCCAATGCCGTAGAGATGACCGAAAAGGGGATGGAACTCCTCTCCAAGGGGAAATCCGACGCCTTCATCGTTCCCTCCCTGGAAGAAGGGTACGTGGAGATCGACTCCGGCCAGGCCCTCTCGGTCGCGGATAAGGTCCAGGCCCGGGAAGCGCTGGAGACCCGGTACCGGCAGGCCTCCGAGCGGATTCACACCGTCCACCAGCTGGTGAAAGCCTACTGGCTCTTCCAGAAGGACGTGAACTACGTCATTAAAGACGGCCAGGTGATGATCGTCGATGAATTCACCGGGCGGATGATGCCCGGCCGCCGCTGGAGCGACGGCCTCCACCAGGCCATCGAGTCCAAGGAAGGGGTGAAGGTCGCCGAAGAGAACCAGACCCTGGCCACCATCACCCTCCAGAACTACTTCCGCATGTTCAAGAAGCTGGCCGGGATGACCGGCACGGCCGACACGGAAGCGGCCGAGTTCCAGAAGATCTACAAGCTGGAGGTGATGGTCATCCCCACCAACAAGGACATGATCCGGGACGACTTCGCCGACGTCATCTACCGGACCCAGCGGGAGAAGTATCAAGCCGTGGTGGAGGAGATCAAAGACTGCTACCGCCGGGGCCAGCCGGTCCTGATGGGAACCATCACCATTGAAAACTCGGAGAAGCTCTCCCAGATGATCCGGGCGGAGAAGGTCCCCCACCAGGTCCTCAACGCCAAGTACCACGAGATGGAGGCCAACATCATCGCCCAGGCGGGCAGATATAAGGTGGTCACCATTTCCACCAATATGGCCGGTCGGGGAACGGACATCATGCTGGGCGGAAACCCCGAGGGACTGGCCCGGGAAGAGGCGCGGAAGCGCAAGATCGACCCGGCCGCCGATCCCGCAGCCTGGCAGAAAATTCTGGAAGAGATGCGGGGCATCACCTCCCAGGAATACCAGAAGGTCATCGAAGCCGGAGGCCTTCACGTCCTGGGCACGGAACGGCATGAATCCCGGCGGATCGACAACCAGCTCCGCGGCCGTTCCGGACGACAGGGGGACCCGGGGACCTCGCGCTTCTACCTTTCCCTGGAGGACGACCTGCTCCGGATCTTCGGCTCCCAGCGGATCTCCGGCGTCATGAGCCGTCTGGGCATGGAAGAGGGACAGCCCATCGAGCATTCCCTGATCACCCGGGCCATCGAAAACGCCCAGAAAAGGGTCGAGGCGCACAACTTCGAGATCCGCAAGCACCTCCTGGAGTATGACGATGTGATGAACAAACAGCGGGAGGTGATCTACGGCCTGAGGAAACAGGTCCTGGCCCAGGAAGGGGTTCCCGAGGGGATCCAGGAAAGCATCGAGGAATTGGCCGAGAATCTCGTGGATTCCATCGCCGACCCCAAGACCTACGCCGAAGAATGGGACTACCGCCGGCTGAATGAGTCGGTCATGCGTCTCTTCGCTTTCGTTCCCGAGATCCGTTCGGAGGAGACCGCGGAAATGACCCGGGAAAAGCTCCTGGAAAAAGTCCAGACCCGGGCCAAGGAGGTGTACCGCAAGAAGGAGGCCGAGTTCGGCGCCGAGACCCTCCGCTACCTGGAACAGGTGATCTACCTCCAGACCATCGATTCCCTGTGGAAAGAGCACCTGCTGGCCATGGATTATCTCAAGGAAGGAATCGGCCTGCGCGGTTACGGGCAGCGCAATCCCCTCCAGGAATACCAGAAGGAAGGGTACGAGATGTTCTCCGAGCTCGTCTCCAGCGTCAAGGAAGAGACGATCCAGAAACTCTTCCGGGTCCAGATCGCCCGCCCCGAAGAGGTGACCCGTTTCGAAAAAGCCCAGAAGAAACCTTTGGTCATGAGTCACGGAGCCGAAGAGGTGGCCGAGAAGGCCCAGCCCGTGAAGAGAGAGGGCAAGAAGATCGGCCGCAACGACCCCTGCCCCTGCGGCAGCGGGAAGAAATACAAGAAGTGCCACGGCAGATAAAAGCAGCAGAGAGCAGGGAGCAAAGAGCGGAGAGCAAAGAGACAAAGAATTTTTTTACTCTAGGCTCTCTGCTCTATGCTCCTTGCGCCGTTAAGGAGTTGTCATGACCGAGCACATCCCCCCCGATTTCCGCGTCCCCGGCTTTCTTGCCGCGGGCCTGGCCGCGGGCATCAAGAAAACCGAGGCCAAGGATCTCGCCCTTCTCTATTCCGAGGTCCCGGCGGCAGCCGCCGGGGTCTTTACCACGAACCGGGTGAAGGCGGCTCCGGTACTCCTTTCCCGAGAGCGGGTGAAATCCGGGAAGGGACGGGCCATTCTGGTCAATTCCGGTTGCGCCAATGCCTGCACCGGCAAAAAGGGAATTTTCGACGGCCAGCGCCTCTCTCGTCGGATCGCCTCTTCCCTGAAGATCGATCCCCGGGATGTTCTTCTGGCTTCCACCGGGGTCATCGGAAAGGTCCTGCCCCTGGAAGTTATGGAGAAGAGTATCCCCTCGCTGGTGGCTTCCCTTTCCTCCGAGGGCCTGGCCGATGCCGCCCTGGCCATTATGACCACGGACACCAAGCCCAAGGCGGCCCTTGTGCGGGACCGGGTAAACGGGAAAGAAGTCACCCTGGCGGGCATCGCCAAGGGGGCCGGGATGATCTCCCCCAAAATGGCGACCCTCCTGGTCTTTGTCCTGACGGACGCCGCCATTTCTTCCGGGGCCCTGCGGAAAGCCTTGAAGGAAGGAGTCCAGGGGTCCTTCAACCGGATCACCGTGGACGGGGACACGAGCACCAATGATACCCTCTTGATCCTGGCCAACGGGCGGGCCGGGAACGGTCGGATCCAACCCGCCACCCCCGGCTTCAGGAAGTTTTCCGTCCTCCTCCACGACCTTCTTTTGGCGCTGGCCAAAAAGACGGTGGCCGACGGAGAGGGGGTGACCAAAGTGGTCCGGATTCTGGTGGAAAGGGCCCGCACGGCTCCCGAGGCGGAAAAGGTGGCCCGGGCGGTGGCCAATTCTCCGTTGGTCAAGACAGCCTTCTTCGGGGAAGACGCCAACTGGGGCCGGATCCTCTGCGCCGCCGGGTATTCGGGGGCGCCCATCGACGCGGAGAAGGTGGATATTTTCTTCGACGATGTCCAGGTGGTTCGGAAGGGCCAGGGAGCAGGGCCGGAGAAAGAGGAGCCGGCGACCGCGGTCATGAAAAAAGGAGAATACACGGTTCGCCTCGACCTCCACCGGGGGGCCAAACGGGCTTTTCTCTTCACCACCGATTTTTCTTTTGATTATGTAAAGATCAATGCTTCGTACCGGAGCTGAAGCCGTTCGGAGTAAGGCCGTGCGGAGTTCGGAGCGGCTCTTGCTGCGAACTAAATTTCTCCGAACTTAATTATTTTTTTCAGCTTGCGATCGGGAAAAAGGTTGGTAGAATAAAGAGTTACAAAAACACGCACACCTCTTGACCGGCCCCGGGTGTCCGGCGGTTTCGGATCGATGGCCGGGAAAAGGGAGGTGGAGGAAAAACCCAGGAGGAAAAATCAATGTCCACCGTCACCATGAAGCAATTGCTGGAAGCCGGGGTTCATTTCGGTCATCAGACCAAGCGATGGAACCCCAAGATGAAGGAGTACATCTTCGGTTCCCGGAACGGGATCTACATCATCGACCTCCAGAAGACCGTCCGGCTCTTCAAGGAAGCCTACAAGTTCGTGGTCGAGACGAGCGCCAAGGGGGGCACGATCCTCTTCGTGGGAACAAAGAAACAGGCCCAGGATTCCATCCTGGAGGAAGCCTCCCGGGCCGGAATGTTCTACGTCAACCAGAGATGGCTCGGCGGGACGCTGACCAATTTCCGGACCATCAAGAAAAACATCGACCATCTGAAAAAACTCGATGCCATGAAGGAGGACGGGACCGTGGAGGCCCTTCCCAAAAAGGAAGTCCTCCAGATGGACAAGCTGCGGGCCAAGATGGAGAGGACCCTGGGGGGAATCAAGGAAATCGGCAAGCTGCCCAACGGGATCTTCATCGTGGACCCGCGGAAAGAAAGGATTGCCGTGCATGAGGCCCGCAAACTGGGGATTCCCATCGTGGCCATCGTGGATACCAACTGCGACCCCGATGAGATCGACTACATCATCCCCGGCAATGACGACGCCATCCGGGCCATCCGGCTGATCTCCTCCAAGGTTGCCGATGCCTGTCTGGAGGGCAAGCAGCTCCGCGAGGCCCAGCTCTCGGCCGAAGGAGCCGCGGCGGCGGCGGAAGGAGCTCCCCCGGAGGTCAAGGCGGCGGAGCCGGAAGCGGGTAAAGAAAAAGGCGAAAGCGAAGAAGCTAAAGAATAAGGAGGGGGTATCTCGTGGAAGTATCAGCCAACATGGTTAAAGAACTCCGGGAAAAGACCGGGGCCGGAATGATGGACTGCAAGAAGGCCCTGGCCGAGACGGCCGGGGACTTTCAGAAGGCTTTGGATTACCTGCGACAGAAGGGGCTGGCCACGGCCGCCAAGCGGGCCGGCCGGGTGGCCTCGGAAGGAAGGGTCGGATCCTACATCCATGCCGGCGGGAAGATCGGGGTGATGGTGGAAGTCAACTGCGAAACGGACTTCGTGGCCAAGACGGACGATTTCCAGGCCTTTGCCAAAGATGTCGCCATGCACATCGCCGCCAGCAATCCCTCCTACGTCCGGAGGGAGGAGGTCACGGCCGATGTCCTCGAGCGGGAAAAGGAGATTTACCGGGCCCAGGCCCGCGACGCCAAAAAGCCCGAAAAGATCATGGAAAAAATCGTAGAGGGAAAACTGGAGAAGTTCTACAGCGAGGTCTGCCTTCTGGAGCAGGCCTTCGTGAAGGACCCGGACATTACCATCCAGGATCTGTTGAACGGATTGATCGGGAAACTGGGGGAGAAGATCGAAATCCGCCGTTTCACCCGCTACCAGGTGGGAGAAGGGATCGCCAAGAGTTGAAAGCTGCGGCCCAGCCGACTTACCAGCGGATCCTCCTGAAGCTCAGCGGCGAAGCCATGATGGGCAATCAGGAGTACGGCATCGATCCGGCCGTGGTCCAGATCGTGGCGCAGGAAATCAAAGAGGTCAGAGCCCTGGGAGTGGAAGTGGCCATCGTCATCGGCGGCGGCAACATCTACCGGGGCGTCGCGGCCAGCGCCGAGGGAATGGACCGGACCTCCGCCGACCACATGGGGATGCTGGCCACGGTGATCAACAGCCTGGCCCTCCAGGATGCGCTGGAGAAGATGGGCATCTTCACCCGGGTCATGTCGGCGATCGAGATGAACCGGGTCGCCGAGCCCTATATCCGCCGCCGGGCCGTCCGGCACCTGGAGAAGGGCCGGGTGGTGATTTTTGCCGGGGGCACGGGCAATCCCTTTTTCACCACCGACACCGCGGCCGCCCTCCGGGCCATGGAAGTGAAGTCTCAGGTCATCCTTAAGGCCACCAAGGTGGACGGGGTCTATGACCACGACCCGATGATCCACCGGAAGGCCAAGAAGTTCGCCAAGCTTTCCTACATCGAGATCTTGAACCTCGGCCTCAAAATCATGGATGCCACGGCCATCTCCCTGTGCATGGAAAATCACCTGCCCATCATCGTCTTCAACCTGACCCAGCGGGGGAACATCCAGCGAGTGGTGCTGGGCCAGAAGATTGGAACCATTATTGGGGGGACATGAATGTTTAAAAAGGAAGCGTTTACCGGCGAGCTGAAAGCGAAGACCGATAAGTCTCTGGAGTCCCTGCGAAAGGACCTGGGCCGCGTGCGGACCGGACGGGCCTCCCTGGCGCTGCTGGACGGCGTCCGGGTGAATTACTACGGCGCCCCGACTCCCCTGACGCAGGTTGCCTCTCTTTCCATCCCCGACGCCCGGACCATTGCCATTCAGCCTTGGGACTCCAAAGTCGCGGGCGAGATCGAAAAGGCCATCCAGAAGTCGGATTTGGGCCTGACCCGCTGAAGGGGGCCAAGAAAGACAAAGAGATCTCCGAAGACGAGCAGTTCAAATATCAGGATGAAGTGCAGAAGTGGATCGATAAATCCATTCAAAAAAGCGAGGAGATTGTCAAGGCCAAGGAAAAAGAAGTCCTGGAAATCTGATCCTTTCATCTCTTGTCCGGCGGCGAATGATTGAAACTTTTTCCTTTTAATCTTCAAAATCTCAAAGGAAAAATCCCAAATTTCAAACCCCAAATTCCAAATAAATTCCAAATGCCAATCCCCAATGATCCAAACGAAGCCATGGGGCAAGCCGTTCCCCTATGGATGCCCCTTACCTATCTCAAGATCGACTCGTTTGGAATTTGAATTTTCGTTCATCGGAATTCATTTGGGATTTGGTGCTTGTCATTTGGTGCTTGTTTAAAGTTATGCATCATCTCATCAAAGAAAAGCTCCCTCCCCATCTGGCCATCATCATGGACGGAAACGGGCGTTGGGCGGAAAAACGGTCCCTGGACCGGGTGGAAGGGCATCGCCAGGGGGCGGAGTCGGTTCGGAGGATCGTTCGCGCTTCCCGGGAGATCGGGATCTCCCACCTGACCCTTTTTGCTTTCTCTTCCGAAAACTGGAGCCGGCCCCGGCTGGAGGTGGACGCCCTCATGCTCCTCCTCCGGAACTACCTGGAGACGGAGCTCCAGGAGATGCTGGAGAATCACATCCGGCTTATGGCCATCGGGGACCTCGCCCGCCTGCCCCAAGAGGTTCAAACGGCTCTGCAGGAAAGCGTGAAGAAGACGGCCCAGGGAAGGGGAATGACCCTCACCCTGGCCCTGAGCTATGGGGGAAGAGACGATATTCTCCAGGCCGTGCGCAGAATCATGTCCCATGGCCGGGACGGAAACCTGAAACCGGAGGAGATCCAGGAAGAGCTCTTCTCCAAATATCTCTGGTCCCGTGACCTCCCGGATCCGGACCTCCTCATCCGCACCAGCGGAGAGATGCGGATCAGCAATTTTTTCCTCTGGCAGCTGGCCTACACGGAAATTTATTTCACTCCAACCCTCTGGCCCGATTTCACCCGGGAGGAATTCATCCAGGCTCTCCTGAGCTACCAGAACCGGGAGCGGCGGTTCGGTTTAACCAGTGAGCAGGTCCGGGTGGGGGACGGGTAACTCCATGCACCTCAAGCGATGGATATCGGGGTTGATCCTGGGGCCCAGCCTGATCCTGTTCATTCTTTTCGCTCCTCCCTGGCTCTTTCTCCTCTTTATCCTCCTGGTGATTTACCTGGGCCTGCGGGAGTTTTATGCTCTCTCCCCGGCGCCGATGTCCCCCCGGGAAAAAGGAGCAGGCTTGATCCTGGCTTTGCTCCTGGCCGTCGCCCTCTATTCCCGGGACCCCCGCTGTTTTCTTTTCACCCTGGTTTTCGCCCTCTGCTGGTTCCTGATCGGGGCCCTTTTCCAGCCGGAGGAATTTCCCCTCCGGGTGGAGAAGGCGGGCCGGCATCTGCTGGGTCTGCTCTACATTGGCCTTCTCCTGGCCCATTTTGTCCTGATGAGAAAGATGGATACGGGCAGGTTTCTGATCCTTTTTACCCTGGTGGCGGTTTACTTCGGGGACACCACCGCTTTTTACATCGGCCGGGCTTATGGGAAAAAGAAGCTGGCTCCCCGAATCAGTCCGGGGAAGACCGTGGAGGGAGGCCTGGGGGCGGTGGCCGGCTCGGTTGCCGGTGCGGTCATCTCCAAGCTGCTCTTCTTTCCCCAGCTTCCTCTGGTTCACGCCCTGATCCTGGGAGCGGCCGTGGGGGGGATTGGACAGCTGGGGGACCTGTGGGAATCTCTGCTCAAGCGTAGCGCCCAGGTCAAGGATTCCGGAGCCCTGATTCCCGGCCATGGAGGACTGCTGGATCGAATCGACAGTGTCCTCTTCGCCGCCCCGCTGGTGTATTACTATGCCTGGGCGGTGGGAATCCGATGAGCAAGACGATACTGGATACGGGATGCTAGATACCGGACACTGGATGCCAAATTTCGATGGCTGGGAAAGATATGGCTGTGCCAGTCTTTTATCAAGCATCCAGGATCCAGCATCCAGTATCTGGCATCCAGCATCATTCTTCTGATTATGAAAACCCTGTCGATTCTCGGCTCCACCGGTTCTATCGGAGTCAACACCCTGGAAATCGCCGCCCGGTATCCGGACCGGTTCCGGGTCGTGGCCTTGGCCGGCGGAAAAAACATTCAAAGAATGGAAGAGCAGATCCGGCGCTTCCAGCCGGACCTGGCTTCGGTGGGGGATGAAGACCATGCCCGTCAGCTGCGGCAGAACCTCTCTTCTTTCCCCACCCGGATTCTGTCGGGGATCGACGGGTTGATGGAGGTGGCGACCTGCCCGGAAGCCCGAATGGTTGTTTCCGCCCTGGTGGGCAGCGTCGGGCTCCTCCCCACTCTCGCCGCGGCGAAGGAAGGGAAGCAGATCGCCATCGCCAACAAAGAGGCGCTGGTCATGGCCGGGGAAATCCTGGTCAAGGAAATCCGCGATCGCGGCGCGAGTCTCCTGCCCATCGACAGCGAGCACAGCGCCATCTTCCAGGTCCTGGCGGGGCACCGGAAGGAAGAGATCCGTAGGATCATCCTGACCGCCTCGGGGGGACCTTTTCTGAACACCCCTCGGGAGGACCTGGAGCGGGTCACGCCCCGGCAGGCCCTGAATCATCCTCAGTGGCGCATGGGGAGGAAGGTGACCGTTGACAGCGCCTCCCTGATGAACAAGGGGCTGGAGGTGATCGAGGCCCGCTGGCTGTTCGGAGTTCCGGCAGAGCAGATCGAAGTCTTAATTCATCCCCAATCCATCGTTCATTCTATGATAGAATACATCGACGGGTCGGTGATCGCTCAGATGGCTCTTCCGGACATGCGGGGACCCATCGCCTATGCCCTCTCGTATCCCGAAAGGCTGGATTTGGGGCATCCTTCCCTCAATTTGCTGGAAACCGGCCCGCTGACCTTCAATGCGGTGGATGGAGAGCGATTTCCGGCCTTGGCCCTGGCTTACCGGGCGCTGAGAACGGGGGGCACCATGCCCGCCGTTCTGAACGCGGCCAATGAAGCGGCCGTGGAAGCCTTTCTGGAGGAACGGGTCGGATTCCTGCAGATCCCCCGTTTGATTCAGGAGACCATGGAACGGCACCAGACGAGGCAGTCGGTTTCTCTGGAAGACATTCTCTATGCTCACTCCTGGGCCCAGCAGGAGGCCCGGAAGATCATCAACCGAGGTAAACTGTGACCATCACCATCATTGCCACCGTTATTGTTTTAGGAGTTCTGATTTTTGTCCACGAGCTGGGCCATTTTCTGGTGGCCAAGTTGTCCCGGGTTGGGGTGCTCACCTTTTCTCTGGGCTTTGGCCCCAAGCTCTTCGGGAGAAAGGTGGGGGAGACCCAGTACCAGGTTTCGGCGGTCCCCCTGGGGGGGTACGTGAAGATGATCGGGGAAGAACCGGGAGAGAAGCTCCCTCCCGAGCTCCTTCCCAAGTCTTTCTCCGCCCAGCCGGTGATACGACGTTTGGGGATTGTCTTCGCCGGGCCTTTCTTTAACTTTCTCTTTGCCGTGGTCGCCTTCGCCGTGGCCTTCGTGGTGGGGCTGCCCACTCTGCTTCCGGAAGTGGGGGAAGTAAAGCCGGACCTTCCGGCCTATCAGGCCGGTTTGCAGCCCGGGGACCGGATCCTGGAAGTCAACGGCTCCCCGGTAAAACGCTGGGAAGATCTGGCCAAAGTCATCCATGAAAGCAGTGACCGGCCCCTCCACCTCAAGGTCGGCCGGGAGCAGAAAACCTTCCAGGTTTCCGTCACTCCCCAGGTCTCCACCCAGAAGAATCTTTTTGGGGACGACGTGCGGGTCGGGTTGATCGGAATTTCCCCGTCCGGGAACACTTTTATCGAACGGACCGATCCTTTTACCGCCGTTTACCGGGCGGTTATTCAATCCTGGAGGGTGACCGAACTCACCGTGATGAGCATCTATAAGATCATCGAGGGAAAGATCTCGGCCAAAACCATCGGCGGCCCCATCCTCATCGCCCAGCTGGCCGGGCAGCAGGCCAGGGCCGGCCTCCTGAGTCTGGTCATCTTCATGGCCGTCATCAGCATCAACCTGGTCATCCTGAATATCCTGCCCATTCCGGTCCTGGACGGATGGCACCTCCTCATCTTTTTGTTGGAAGCCGTCATCGGCAGGCCGGTCAGCCTGAAAATCCGGGAACGGGCCCAGCAGATTGGGGTCTTCATCATCATCTTCATCATGCTGCTGGTCTTCTACAACGACATCTCCCGGATCATCGGAGCCGAATAGAGAAATGCTCATTCTGGCGGTCGAAACCTCCACCTTTACCGGCAGCGTCGCTTTGGTGGAGGCATCGGTGGAAGGAGGGGTCTCTCCGAACCTGCGGGTCATCGGGGAAACGACTCTGCAGGTCTCCGAGACCCACTCTTCCCGGTTGATGCCCACGATCGACCGCCTTCTCCGCGAAACCTCCCTGCCGGCGCAAAAAATCCAGGGAATCGCCGTGGGACTGGGCCCCGGTTCCTTTACCGGCCTTCGGATCGCCGTCTCTACGGTCAAAGGACTGGGTTTCGCCCTCCGGGTGCCGGTCGCGGGAGTCCCCACGCTCGACGCCCTGGCGAACAATATTCGCTACGCCTCAACCCAGGTTTGCCCGGTGCTCGACGCCCGAAAAAAGGAAGTGTACGCGGCCCTCTTCCGCGGTGATGGGGAAGGACATTTGAAGAAGATCAGCGAAGATTGGGTTTTGAGCCCGGAAGAACTCTGCTCCCGGATTTCCGAAACAACGGTACTGGTAGGGAATGGGACCGAGGTTTATGGGGAGATTTTCAAAAATAGGCTGGGTCCCCAGGCCCTCTTCGCTCCCCCGGAGCTTTCCTTTCCCCGGGCGGTGCACGTGGCCCGGTTGAGCCTCCCCGCCTTTCAGAGGGGGGAGACGCTGGACCTCTTCGCGTTTACTCCGATCTACGTCCGCCGCTCGGAGGCCGAGATTCACCGGGAGAGGAAAGAGCGCGGAGAAACCTCCTCCCCGGCTTCGTGAGGAAGGGGCCCGACTAATTTTCCTCCCGGGCCTCGGGGGATACAAATTCCCGGCGGACCTTGCGGCGCCGATCCTTCGGAAAGAAGAGGGTCACCGTGGTGCCTCTTCTCAACCGGCTGTCCACCCGGATTCTCCCCCGGTGCTCCTCCATCACCCGCCGCACAAAAGTCAGCCCCAGGCCCACTTGACTGGGGTGCGTGGAGAAGAAGGGCTCGAAGATCAGCTTCAGGTTCTTCTTCGAAATCCCCTGTCCCCGGTCGACAACGGATACCCCCACATTATCCCCGTCATCAAAGAGGGACACGTCCACCACCTTTTTCAGGCCTCCCCGGGTCCTCGCCTGGATGGCCTCGAGGGAGTTTTGCAGGAGGTGGGAGATCACCCGGTGGATCAATTCCCCATCGATGAAAAGCCGCCCATCTCCCTCCATGCCCCGGCTATCGACCCGAAAGGAGGCTTCCTTCTCTTGGGCCTTCTTGGAAAATTCCGGGAGGACCCGCTCGACCACATCCTGGATCCTTTCCCGTTGGAAGACCGGCCGGGGGATCCGGACGTATTCCTCCACTCTTTTCAGGATATTCTCCAGCCGGTTAGTTTGTTTCAGAATCTGGCTGAGCCAGGCCTGGCCTTTGGCCGAGGGAGATAAATTCTTGGAGAGCCTTCTGCTGTAGCCTCCGATCGAAGCGATCGGATTGCGGAACTGGTGGGAGATCTCCTCCACCATCCTCCCCAGGCTGGCCCATCTTTCCATCTCCAGCTTTTCCCTCTCCAGGACTTTCAGCCGCTGAATTTCCTGGAAAAAGAAAGTCAGAAAAACCTCTCCTCCTTCCTTGAAGGAAGAGGTGGATAGATGGACAAAGATCTTGGTACCGTCTTTCTGTCTTAGAAGGACCTCTCCTTCAAACCCGTTTTTGTAGCGGGTCAGGAAAACGATATTCGGAAGAAAGTAGAGCAGATCCTCTTCCAGGAAGAGGAATCTCAGCCGCTCCCCTTCCAGTTCTTCTTTGGCGTATCCGAAGAAAAGCTCTGCCTGTTGATTGACATAGAGAATCCGGGCGTGGATATCCGTCAGGATGAAGGAAGCCGGAATGGAATCAAGTAATTTGGGTCTGCCTTTCAAGGTCTCCGCCATGATCGCCCCCTCTTCCCTGCAATCGATCGCCCCTTGGCTTTTTCCGAAGAGGCTTGGTGATGCACCGCCCTTCGATCAGCCTATTTTACCTTGCACCCCGAAAATTGCAAGATGGATATTGGCAAAACCCTATTCTCCTGGCGGCTTTGCCTCTATCATTCCTTTTTTTATCTTGATTTATTGGGCCCCGAAAAGTCAACCGAAAATTCTGCTTTTAGAAGTCTTGCAGTCTGATAGCTAGTAGGGGCACGATGTCCCGCGAAACGCGGGATGCCCCTACGGCCCCGATGAAGTATATTCCATTCTTACAAACATGTTTGTATTAATGCGGCGCCAAGCGCCTAATAGTCTAATATTCGCATAGTCGAATAGGGCATCCTTTGCTTCGATTTTGCGACTGTGCGACGATCCGACTATGTGACTACCCGACGATTCCTCCTGCCCCGTAGAAAAAGGGGAATAACCAGACTATAATAAAAAAGGATCATCTCCAAATTAGTTGTTCGAATATTTTATAAAAACCTGTCAAGGGCCCGGAAGGAAAGTCAGATTGCGCCGCAAGCATCGGCGGGATATGGATTTCCATAGCCTCCC
>JAPLIW010000393.1 GCA_026388915.1 Deltaproteobacteria bacterium | reverse complement strand
TCCTTTGCTCTGCAATTCCAAAAAGGTGGTTTTCGATGCTTCAATATTTTTAAAGGGTCCAATTCCCCAGAGCTTCTTGCCCAAAAACTCCTCATGCGAATAACCCAACATTTCTACCAGGAAGGGATTCACATCCGATATCTGTCCTGTCCCGGCATCGAGGATTAATATTCCATCTTGGGCTGTTTCAAAGAGGCGCCGATAACGAGTTTCAGAAATCTTCAGCGCCTCCTCCGACCGGTTGCGGTCGGTGATATCCTCAAGAGCGAGGAGGATCCTATCCGTGTCTTGACCCTCCCGATAGATCCGGCGAGCATTGAGACGCATGGTTCTCCGCCCGATGACCGGAAACTCATGGTCAACCTCGAAATCATTGAAGTAGGCATTTTGGGGAATAATTTCCTCCAACAACTCTCGTAAAGACGGAATGTCCCACGCATGGTCGCCCAGGCTGTAAACAAATCGCCCCTCGGTCTCTTCAGGCGTCACCTGAAACGCCCCGTAGAAGGAATGATTCGCGGTGATGACTCTTAGGTCGGGGGTGAGCACGATAAGAGGTTCACGGATCGTTTCCACGATGCTCTCTGCATATTTTTGAACTCTCTCAAAGGTTTCCTCTGCTCGCTTACGCTCGGCGATCTGAGCCTGCACACTTTCGTCAGCCTCCTGTAAGCGCCGCTCCGTGACATCCAGCTTGGTCCGAAGCTCTTCCATCTCCAGGAGAAGTTGTTGCTTTGTTTTGGCCGTCCCTTTCATAACCTCTCCCTCGCGGATCGTTTTCAGATCTTTAAGGTCCAGATTAAAAGCTCGTTGATATTATACAGGATTAGAAAAAGATTGCAAAATTGAAAAGAATTGTATTTCCTTCTTCCCGCTGCCTGCCCCCTCCGCTGAAATTTGCCCGGAACCGGCGTCAATGGTCACGGCGGCTCTTTGAGGACAAGAAGGGAGATGGATGGATATTTAAAAACCCAGATGGGGGAAACTACTGGCGGGGTACTGCAGGAGCAAAAAGGGGTCGGGAGATGCCTCCCAACCCCTTCAAATTTTGGCTCCCCGAGTAGGACTCGAACCTACAACCTAGTGGTTAACAGCCACCCGCTCTGCCGGTTGAGCTATCGGGGAGCAGGATCTTCTATTAAAGAAACTTTTAACACGATTCAGGGCGATTGTCAATTCGCAAATACCCTGCGAATTCTATGATTTATTTGAAGGTATTTCATTGCCCTTCAAAAGGACGCTTCAGGAAAATAATCAAGGAGTCCTGGGAAGGGACGGCGGAGACCATCTCCCAGCCTTCTTCACCGTATTCGGTCAACCTCACCTGTTCCAGGTCCACCCTGGACGCCTGGCTCAGGGCCTTCAGGTCCGTCTTGCGGATCATGTATTCCCATCGTTGCATAGATCCCCTCCCAATTGTCTGGGGGTTCTAAGTAATTTCTCGCTCCCCCATGGCTTATGAAATCGACTTTAATGAATGTATTTGCGCTATGCGATTTTTTCTTATCATACCGATTTCCCTCAAAGGAGCAATAATTTTTTAAATTGGCCCCCTATTTCCTCTTACCCGTTGCGACCGGGGTATGGCTCATATCAGCCTGCGCCATGACCTTCTTCGT
>JAPLIW010000663.1 GCA_026388915.1 Deltaproteobacteria bacterium | reverse complement strand
ACCCACTCGATGGTTTCGCCCTTTCCGATCTCCAAGGCTTGGGCCAGGGGAGCGGGGCAGATCATATAGAACTGCCGTTGCCCTTTGGCCCGTTCAATCACCTGCACTTTCGAGAGATAGCCCATCGCCGCCTCCTCCCCGAGGAGATTTAGCATGGAGGCTATATTAGCATAGTTATATGGCTATGTCAATAACTTTTTGTGCCCTTCCCCCAATTTTTTCACACCTTCCCCCGTCGAGGGGGAGGGCTGGGGTGGGGGGGATGCTTTTTGCTTAACAAAATTTAAAGAGTTTGCACGTAAGTAGTACAGATCACCCCTCACTCCTCTCCTTTCACCGCTTTTTCTGTGCTCTCTGCGTAATCTGCGAAATCTGCGGATAAACCGCGTCAGGCTTTTTTCCTTTGCTGAGCAACGAAAAAGCCATGGGGACGAAAGACCCATGGCTGAAAGCGGAGATAACGGAAAAGATCAGTTTTCCACGGCAGAGGGAAGACGGGAGCGGTGCAGGTGCCGTTCAATGGCCAAGATTGCCTCTTCAACCTTAAAGACTTCTTCCGGAAGGGCCCACCCATCGCCCCGTAGTTCGTAGAAGAGCCGAAAAATGGGGGGTACCAGGAAGGTCAGTTCATTCTTCCGCAGGAGAAAGGAAAACACCCCGGCCGGCGAGCCGGAGGTCAGGACCTTTCCGGCTTCCATCACCACCAGCCGGTCCACCAGGTCCACGATTTCCTCGACGGCATGGGAGACGATGATGATCGTTTTGCCCGACCGGCGCAGGGAGCCGATCTCCCCCAGGATTTCCCTTTTCCCGGCCCCGTCCAGCCCTACGGTGGGTTCATCCAGGATGAGGACGGCCGGGTCCTGGACCAGGACTCCGGCCAGGGCGACCCGGCGCATCTCCCCGCCGCTCAATTCGAAGGGGGAGCGTTGGCCGAATTCTTCCGCATCGAGACCGACCAGGAGAAAGGCGGATCTTACCCGCCGCTCGATCTCTTCCGGAGAAACGGATTTTTGCCGGCGCAAGACGAAGGCGATATCTTCGAAGACGGTCTCTTCAAAAAGCTGGTGTTCGGGGTACTGAAAGACCAGGCCGACGCGGCGGCGCAGCTCGGGCCAGAGGATTCCCGGTTGGCTGAGATCCTTCCCCAGGACACGGACTTTTCCCGCGGAAGGTTTGAGGAGACCGTTGAAATGCTGGACCAGGGTGGTTTTCCCCGACCCCGTCTCCCCCACGATCCCCAGGCATTCCCCGGGGAACACTTCCAGGGAAACCTTCCGCAGCGCGGTTCTCTCCAGGGAGGTTCCCGGGTGGTAGATATGGGTCAGGCCTTCAACCTCGATGACGGGCTGAGAAATGGTTCTTCCCTCAGTCGGTGACTTTATAGACCAGGTCCTTTTCCCGCACCCGGTCCTTCACCTTGATCCCGATGAGCGCCCCGGGTCCGGCATTTTCCACCGGCTTGTTGTCCACCTGCATGGACTGGATCTGGTCCTCAAAATCGGTGGTATGCCCCTTGAACTTGATCCGGTCGCCCACCGCCAGCATTCCATCGGTGATTTTGATGGCCGCCACGCTGGGCTTGGAAAAGAATTTGATCACTTCGCCAACCTTCTGTTCCGGCATGTTTGCCTCCTTCTCGCCGGCCGGGTTTCCCCGTGAGCGGATTCTATTGGAAAATTATAGGTTTTCGTTTCTGCCGGTGTCAAGAAAGAAAGTGGTGAAGAAAGTGCTGATCTCTGATTCATGGGCCGAATTGGCGAGCAAAAAAAGGAGGATTGGGAGCTACGAACGCGGGGCCTTTTCCCTTTCAAGCAGGAAGCTCTTCAATTCTGCGTAAGAATGAACTCCAGGAGGAATGGGGTGCCCCCGTTCGCGCAATCCTTGGATGATCTGGTAGATGGGAGGAATTTGAAGGTTGGAAGGTCCCGCAGAAGGGGTTGAAGTTAAAAACTCCTCCGGAGGGCCGTAGAAAGAAACCCGGCCGTTCTTCAGGTAGATCAAATCCTGGGCCTGGAGCGCTTCTTCGAAGGAATGGGTGATGTGCAGCAGGGTGATGCCTTTTTCTTCGTGGAGCCTTTGAAAGAGGTCCAGGATTTCCCGGCGGTCGCGGAGGTCCACCATGGAGGTCGGTTCATCCAGGACCAGAGCCTCGCACTCCATGGCCAGGATGCCGGCGATGACCACCTTCTGCTGCTGCCCGCCGGAGAGGAGGTGGGGAGAATGGGTTCGGTACTCAGCCATCCCCACCATCCGCAGGCTCTCTTCCACCCGGGCGGACATGAGGGCCGGGTCCATCCCCCGGTTTCCCAGGCCGAAAGCCACGTCCTCCTCCACGATGGAAGATACGATCTGGTTCTCAGGATTGGAAAAAATGTACCCCACCCGGGGGGAAACCTCCCCGGGGTTCAGGGGCCGTCCGCCGATTCGAACCTCCCCCGAGGAGGGCGAAAGAAGCCCCTTGACCAGCTTCCCCAGGGTGCTTTTGCCCGACCCGTTCGGCCCCATGAGGGCCGCATAGTCCCCCTGCCGGACCAGCAGATTCAGCCCTTCGAATACCTGCCGCCGGGGCCCGGCCGAAGAAGCGTAGGAGAAGCTCACTCCCTTCAGTTCGATCATCTTCCCCGAAAAAAAAGGGCAAGGCCAATGGCCTCGCCCTCGGAAAATCCCCCGCCCGGCTTCACGGTTTGGCCGGAGCCTGCGGAAGCTTCGTCCGCTGGGAGCGTTTGACCTTTTCCCGTTTCTTCTTGCCCTTCGCCTTTTTGGCTCCTTCCTTCTCTTCTCCGATCAATTCCACGAGGGAAACGGGAGCGCCGTCCCCCGGCCGGTATCCTACTTTCACGATCCGGAGGTAGCCCCCGGTGCGCGACTGGTACCGGGGCGAGAGGGTTTCAAAAAGCTTCTTGACCACTTCGGCCTTCCGAACCACGGAGAGCGCCTGGCGCCGGGCATGGAGGTCGCCCCGTTTGCCCAGGCCGATGAGTTTCTCCGCCAGGGGGCGGACTTCCTTGGCTTTGGCGTCCGTCGTCTTCACCTTCTCATGCTCCAAGAGTGAGGTGACCAGGTTGCGGAGCATGGCCGTGCGGTGGCTGCTGGTCCGACCTAATTTTCTACCCGCAATTCGATGGTGCATGTTGCGATTCCTTCCCTACGCTTCCTCTGTAGTCTTCTGCTCCAGTTCGGGGGGAGGCCAGTTTTCCAGCTTCATCCCCAGGGAAAGCCCCATCTCGGAGAGGATCTCCTTGATCTCGTTCAGAGACTTTCTCCCGAAGTTCTTGGTTTTGAGCATCTCCGTCTCGCTCTTCTGCACCAGGTCGCCGATGTAGCGGATGTCGGCATTCTTCAGGCAGTTGGCCGAGCGCACCGAGAGCTCCAGTTCGTCCACGCCCTTGAACAGGTTCTCGTTGAGCTTGGCCGATTCCGGGACTTCGGCAGGCTTGGGAATGATCTCTTCCTCGTCGAAGTTGATGAACACGCTGAGCTGCTCTTTCAGGATCTTGGCCGCATAGCCGAGCGCATCCGCCGGGGCCAAGTTCCCGTTGGTCCAGATTTCCATGGTGAGTCGGTCGTAATCGGTGATCTGCCCGACCCGGGAGTGGGAGATCGTGTAGTTGACTTTCCGGATGGGGGAAAAGAGGGCATCGATGGGGATGGTTCCGATGGGTTGCCCTTCTTCCCGGTTGCGCTCCGCCGGGATATATCCCCGGCCTCGTTTGACCACCAGCTCCATGTCCAGTTCCCCGTCTTCCGAAAGCGTGGCTATGACATGATCGGGGTTCAAAACCTCCACGTTGGAGCCGGTCTGAATGTCCCGCGCCCGCACCACCCCCGGCTTGTTGGCCTTCAGGTGCAGGGTTTCGGGGCCATCGGAATGGAGCTTCACCAGCAGCTCCTTGATGTTCAGGATGATGTCGGTCACGTCCTCGCGGACGCCGTAAATCGTGGAAAACTCATGGAGAACCCCTTTCATCCGCACGCCGTAGATCGCCGCCCCCTGGAGGGAAGACAGAAGAATGCGGCGCAGGGAGTTGCCGATGGTGATCCCGAATCCGCGCTCCAGGGGCTCCACGTGGAAGCGGCCGTAGGTGGGACTTAACGTTTCCTCCTCGATCTCCATGGTTTTTGGTTTGATCAAGGTTTCCCAGTTTCGATACATAGGATCTCCTCGATCCCGCTCGAGGCGGGCTCATCGAAGGGTTTATTTGGAATAGAGCTCGACGATCAGCTGCTCTTTGATGGGCATGGTCAGGTCTTCCCGCGAGGGAAGGGATACCAGACGGCCCCGGAACTGTTCCTTCTCTAGCTCCAGCCAGGAAGGGACCCCCCGGCGGGCCACCCCCTCCAGGGATTCACCGACTTTGGGGATCTTCCGGCTCTTTTCCCGCAGCTCGATCACCTGCCCCACCTTGACCAGGTAAGAAGGAATGCTCACCTTCTTCCCCTGGACCAGGAAATGGCTGTGCCGGACCATCTGCCGGGCCTCGCTCCGGGAGGTGGCGAACCCCAGCCGGTAGACCAGGTTGTCCAGCCGCCTCTCCAGGAGCAGGAGAAGGTTGGTGCCGGTGATGCCTTTCATCCTCTCGGCTTTGACGAAGAAGTTCCTAAACTGCTTCTCCACCAGGCCGTACATGCGTTTGACCTTCTGCTTCTCCCGCAGCTGAACCCCGTAGTTGGAAAACTTGACCCTTCCCTGTCCATGCTGCCCCGGCGGATAGCTGCGCCGCTCGAAGGCGCATTTATCCGAATAACACCTTTCACCCTTCAGGTAGAGTTTCAGGTTCTCCCGCCGGCAGAGCCGACAAGCTGATTCAATATACCTGGCCAAACCAAACCTCCTCTCTCCGTTTGCGGGATTTCACACCCGCCGCCTCTTGGGGGGGCGGCAGCCATTATGGGGAATCGGGGTCACGTCGCGGATGAGCTCCACCTTGAAACCGGCGGCCTGCAGGGAACGGAGAGCGGCTTCCCGTCCCGCCCCCGGCCCTTTCACGTGGACTTCAATGCTCCGGACCCCCTGCTCCATGGCCTTCTTCGCCGCCTTTTCGGCCGCCAGCTGGGCGGCGAAAGGGGTGCTCTTGCGGGAGCCCTTGAACCCGGCGCTCCCGGCGCTCGCCGAGGCGATGACGTTCCCGCTTACATCCGTAATGGTAATGATGGTATTATTAAAAGTGGACTGAATATGGGCGATGCAGTTCTGAATATTCCGCCGCTCCTTCTTCTTCCCCCCGGCTGGCTTCTCTGGCGACATTCTTCCTCCTGATTATTTCTTTTTCCCGCCCGCCTGGCGACGGGGCCCCTTGCGGGTCCGGGCGTTGGTGTGGGTGCGCTGTCCCCTCACCGGAAGGGAACGCCGGTGGCGCAGCCCCCGGTAGGTCCCCTGATCCATGAGGCGTTTGATATTCATGGAGACTTCCCGCCGCAGGTCTCCTTCAATCTTCAGGTTGCTCCGATCGATGGCCTCGCGGATCTTGGCCACCTCGGCATCGGTGAGGACGTCGGTCTTCTTCCCCAGGTCCACCTGGGCCATCTGGAGAACCTTCCGGGCCGTGGACCGTCCGATTCCATGGATGTACGTCAGCGCGATCTCGATGTTCTTATTTTTGGGAAGGTCGATTCCCGCAATTCGTGCCACCCCAACCTCCTTTGACCTGAGGAACCAGGATTCAGGAATCAGGATTCAGGATATTCATTTTCTCCCGGCCTCCTGACTCCTGAATCCTGACTCCTGAATCCTGTTTTTATCCTTGTCTCTGCTTATGCCGCGTATTCTGGCAGATGACCCGGACAACCCCTTTCCGTTTTACAATTTTGCACTTATCACAAATTCGGCGTACCGAAGCTCTGACTTTCATAGGACCTCCCTCTTCTTTCCGCAAGCGGGGCTCATTTTTCCCGGTAGGTGATCCGCCCCCGGGTCAGGTCGTAGGGAGAAAGCTCCACGGTGACCTTGTCTCCCGGCAGAATCTTGATGAAATGAAGCCTCATCTTGCCCGAAATATGGGCCAGGACCCGGTGCCCATTCTCCAGCTCCACCCGGAACATGGCGTTGGGAAGAGTTTCCATCACCGTCCCCGTGACCTCAATGGCATCTTCTTTTGGCATTTGGTACCTGTTCCCGGAACCGGGACCCCTTCGCGATCCTCCGGTTTCCCCCTGTTTCAGAGTTGGCTCAAAATCACGGGCCCGTTTTCGGTCACCGCCACCGAATGTTCAAAATGGGCGGAGAGACATCGGTCCCGGGTGACCGCCGTCCACCCGTCGTCCAGGACGACGACTTCATAGCCCCCCGCGTTGATCATGGGCTCGATGGCCAGCGTCATTCCCGCCTTCAGCCGGACTCCCCTTCCGGGAATTCCGAAGTTGGGAACCTGGGGCCTCTCGTGCATGAACTTCCCGATCCCGTGGCCCACAAAGTCCCGCACTGCGGAAAAGCCCTGGCTTTCCACGTGCCGCTGCACGGCGGCGGAAATGTCTCCCAGGTGCTTTCCCGGGCGGGCTTGCTCGATGGCCTTGTAGAGCGACTCTTCGGTCACCCGGAGCAGCCTTTGGGCCTCCTCGGAGACAGCCCCCACGGGCACGGTAATCGCCGCGTCCCCGAAGTACTCATCGCAGACGGCCCCGAAATCGAGGCTCAGAATGTCCCCTTCCCGTAACACCCGGTCCGAGGGGATGCCGTGAACCACTTCCTCGTTCACCGAGGTACACAACACCGCCGGGTACCCGTTATATCCCTTGAAAGCGGAACGGGCCCGGTGTTTCTTCAGCAGCGCCTCGGCCAGTTCATCCAGGGCCCGGGTCTTCACTCCGGGTTTGACCGCGGCTTTCACCTCCTGCAGAATCTCGGCCACGACGCGGTTGCTGCGTCGCATCTTTTCGATGTCCGGCGCAGACTTCAGAATGATCCGCTCTTCCAGGGGGAGAGGGTAGGCCCCCATCATTCCCCCTACCTTCTTCCCTTGATCCGCCCCTGCTTCATGAACCCTTCATAGTGGCGCATGAGCATATGGGACTCGATCTGCCCCACCGTGTCCAGGGCCACCCCCACCACGATCAGTAGGGCGGTTCCCCCGAAGTAAAAGGGAACGTTGAATCGGGTAATCAGGATCGAGGGGAGCACACAGACGGCCGATACGTACACGGCCCCGCTGAAAGTGATCCGGGTTAGAACCCGGTCCACGAATTCGGCGGTCTTCTTCCCCGGCCGGATTCCCGGGATGTACCCGCCGTACTTGCGCATGTTGTCGGCCACGTCGGTGGGGTTGAAGGTAACCGCCGTGTAAAAATAGCAGAAGAAGAAGATGAAACCCACGTAGATCATTTCATACAGCAGCGACCCGGGGGTCAGCTGGTTGGAGACCGCTTTCATCCACGGGTGATCGATAAAATTGGCGATCGTCGCCGGGAACATGATGATCGAGGAAGCGAAGATGGGTGGAATGACCCCGGCGGTGTTGATCTTCAGGGGCAGATGGGTGCTCTGCCCCCCGTACATCCTCCGTCCCACGATTCGTTTGGCGTACTGCACCGGAATCCGCCGCTGCCCTCTTTCCATGTAAACGATGGCTCCCACCACGGCCACCATCAGGGCGCTCAGGAGGAGGATCACGATGATTCCCATCTCCCCGGTCCGGAGGAGGCGGATGCTGTTGCTGATTGCCGTGGGCATCCGGGCCACGATCCCGGCGAAGATGATGAGCGAGATCCCGTTGCCGATCCCCCTTTCGGTGATCTGCTCCCCCAGCCACATGATGAAGGCCGTTCCCGCCGTCAGGCTGATCATGGTCATCATCCGGAAAGACCACCCGGGATCCAGGACCACCGCTTCTCCGGCCGGGCCGCTCATCCGCTCCAGCCCCACGCTGATCCCGAAGCCCTGGATGAGGCTCAGGATCACGGTCCCGTAGCGGGTATACTGGGTGATTTTCTTCCGTCCCGCCTCCCCTTCCTTGGAAAGCCGCTCCAGATGGGGAACCACGACGGTGAGCAGCTGGAGGATGATGGAGGAACTGATGTAGGGCATGATGCCCAGAGCGAATACCGACAGGCGCTCAAAGGCTCCTCCGGAAAACATGTCGATGAACCCGAAAAGCGTTCCCTTGGCCTGGGCGAAAAAGGCCGCCAGAGCCGAAGCGTCGATCCCCGGCGTGGGGACGTGAACGCCGATGCGGTAGATGGCCAGGAGCAGAAGGGACATGAGGATTCGCCTCTTCAGCTCCGGGATCTTGGGTATGTTTTGGAATCCCTGGAACAAGGTTTAGATGACCTCCGCTTTTCCCCCCGCCGCTTCAATCTTCTTCCTGGCGGAGAGACTAAAGGCCTGGGCTCGAACGGTTAGGGGGCGGGAGATTTCCCCTTCTCCCAAGATCTTCACCCCGAATCCGACCTTCTTCACCAGCCCCGAAGATTTCATGCCTTCTACGTCCACCACGGCCCCGTCCTGAAAGGCGGACAGATCCCGCAGGTTGACCACGCTCCATTCCTTGCGGGAGGGATTCTTGAACCCCCGTTTGGGGAGTCGGCGCTGGAGGGGCATCTGCCCCCCTTCGAAACCGGGAGAGCGTTTTCCCCCCGACCGGGCCTTGTATCCCTTGTGCCCTTTGGTGGAGGTTCCGCCGTGCCCCGATCCCTCTCCCCGGCCAATCCTCTTTCTCTTCTTTCGCGCCCCCTCGGGGGGCCTTAATTCGCTCAGTTTCATCGCCTTCACCCTATTTCTCGACGACTTTCACCATGTGGATCACCTTCCGGATCATTCCCCGGATGGCCGGAGTATCCTTGAGCCGGACCGTTCGGTGCATCCGGGTTAAGCCCAGCCCGCGAAGGGTCCGCTGCTGCGTTTCCGGGCGGTTGATCCCGCTCCTAACCAAGGTGACTTCGATCATCTTTCCTTCCATATTTCCCCGCAATTCAATTTCTAATCGGACACCGATGAACAACACCGTACGACAGAGCCGCAACCAAGAAATTTTATATCGGGACACAGATAAACACAGATGAACACAGATTTTATATTCGCAAAAGACTTAAAGACAAAAGACCTAATGGGACACGGATGAACACGGATAAACACGGATAAAATTCATGGAAAAACTCTGCAAAACTTAAAGACTTTGAACATTGGGAGTTCAGATAAACCCAGATGAAAAAATCAAAAAATCTTCTTTGTCTTATCTGTGTGTCCAATAAAAACTCTGTTTATGCGATCTCTGCGACGGTCTTGCCCCGTTTGGTGGCCACCTCTTCGGGGCTTTTGATCGTCCTCAGGCCGTCGATGGTGGCTTTGATCACGTTGTGGGGGTTGCGGGAGCCCAGGCATTTGGTCAGGATGTTTTCGATCCCCGCCGATTCGATGACCGCTCGAACCGCTCCCCCCGCGATCACCCCGGTTCCCGCAGAGGCGGGCTTGAGAAGGATGCGGGCGGCCCCGAAGCGTCCCACGATTTCATAGAGAATCGTCCCCTTGACGAGGGGGATCTGGATCAGGCTCTTTTTGGCCTGCTCGATCCCCTTGCGAATGGCCTCGGGAACTTCGTTGGCTTTCCCCAGCCCAAAGCCCACCACTCCTTTGCCGTTCCCCACGACCACGAGGGCGCTGAAGCTGAACCTGCGGCCCCCCTTGACCACCTTGGCCACGCGGTTGATGTGGACTACGCGATCAACCAGCTCCATTTCATCGGGATTGATTTGGGCCAATGAAAAACCTCCTTAAAAAAGCTGTCCGTAGGGGCCCTTCCCGAGGTCCTGCCCCTTTAATTCCTCACTCTGGGTGGAGGCCGAGAGCAGGGTCCTGCCCTGCCCGTCGTCGATGACCTGGGCGTAGATATGGCGGGCGCTCTTGAAAATGTTGAGCCGGGGCCGTTCGGCCGTCCCCCGTACCTTCGAACTCATGCGCTTTTTCCGGCGCAACCTCGCCGTCACTTTCTCTTTTCTTTCCACGGCTACATCCTCATTTTGAATTGGACACAGATGAACACAGATAAACACAGATTAAGATATGTACTTACGTGCAAACTCTTTAAATTTTGTTAAGCAAAAAGCATCCCCCCCACCCTAACCCTCCCCCTCGAGGGGGGAGGGGAGGGAGGGGGTGATTCCTTTTGGTTGCGGCTCTGCCGCGCTGTGTTCATCTGTGTCCCATAAATTTTTTCGTCTTTGCCTCTATGCCGCGGCGGTCTTGCCGGCCTTGCGGTGGATGACTTCCTCGGCGTACTTGATGCCCTTGCCGCCGTAGGGTTCCGGGGGCCGCAGGTTGCGAATCTTCGCCGCGGTCATGCCCAGCAGGGCCCGGTCCGACCCTTTCAGGGTAATGCGCACCTGCCGTTCCACTTCCGCTTTAATCCCTTCCGGAAGGGGGAACCGGATGGGATGGGAATAGCCCAGGGTGAAGTTCAGCGCATTGCCCTGGAGTTCGGACCGGTAGCCGACCCCGTTGATCTCCAGCACCCGCTCAAATCCCTGACTCACCCCTTTGATCATGTTGGCGATGAGGGTACGGGTCAAGCCGTGAAGGGCTTTTCCATCCTTCCCCCCCTCCGGGGCGTGGACGATGATCTTGTCCTGTTCCACGGACAGAGATACATTCCGATTGATGGTCTGGGTCAAATTCCCTTTGGGGCCCGAGACCTTTACCACCGGAGCCTCAAACACCACTTTAACCCCCTGCGGAAGAGGGATCACCTTTTTCCCGATTCTGGACATACTTTTCTCCTACCAGACCGAACAGAGCAGTTCGCCGCCGACTTTCTGCTTTCGGGCATCCTTATCGGTCAAAACCCCCTTCGAAGTGGAAACGATGGTCAGACCGAGTCCCCGGAGAACGGAAGGGATATGGTCGGCCCCCACGTACCGGCGCCGCCCCGGCTTGCTCAATAGCCTGAGGCCGGAGATGACCTGCTTCTTGGTTTCCCCTTCATACTTCAAGTAAATTCTTAAGATTCCCTGTTTACCATCTTTAATCAATTTGTAATTTTTGATGTAGCCTTCGTCCTTTAGAATGCCCGCGACGCGGCTTTTGAGATTGGAAGCAGGAACATCCACCTTCTCGTGCTTGGCCTTGTTGGCGTTGCGCACCCGCGTGAGCATATCCGCCAAGGGATCCGTCATCCCCATGGTTTCCTCCCTGGAAAAAAAACGTTTACCAGCTGGACTTGATTACCCCCGGAATCTCCCCCCGCAAGGCTAATTTGCGGAAACAGATCCGGCATAGGTCGAACTTCCGGTAATACCCCCGCTGCCGTCCGCAGACCGGGCAGCGGTGATAAGAACGCACCCTGTATTTGGGCTTCCTCTTCGACTTGACGATCAGAGCAGTCCGGGCCACCTGTCATCCTTTCCTTGGAAGAATTATATTGGACACAGATGGACACAGATAAACACAGATTAAAGATTTATTCTATTCGGCCCTATCTGTGTCATCTGTGTTCATCTGTGTCCCATATTAATTTCTAAAGGGCATGCCCATGAGGCGGAGGAGTTCTTTTCCTTCCTCATCCGTCTTGGCCGTGGTCACGATGGAAATGTTCAGGCCCTTCACCTTGTCGATCTTGTCCAGGTTGATCTCGGGAAAAATGACCTGCTCCCGGATCCCCAGGGAGTAATTTCCCCGTCCATCGAAGGCCTTGCCCGACACTCCCCGGAAGTCCCTGACCCGCGGCAGGGCCACGTTTACCAGCTTGTCGAAAAACTCCTCCATCCGGTTCCTGCGGAGGGTCACCGTGACTCCGATGGGCATCCCTTCCCGCAGTTTGAAGGCGGCGATGGAACGCTTGGCCCGGGTGATCACCGCCCGCTGTCCGGCGATCAGGGAAAGCTCCTCTACCGCCGAGTCGAGGATCTTGACGTTTTGCACCGCCTCCCCCAACCCCATGTTCAGGGTGATCTTCTCCAGCCGCGGCACCCGCATCGGGTTCCGGTAGTTGAAGTTCTTCATCAACTGGGGGACGACATCTTTCTGGTAGAGTTCCTTCAATCGGGTCATGGCCGTTCCCCTTTATTTCCTCTCGATCTGTTCGCCGCAGGCCTTGCAGACCAGGGCCTTCTTGCCATCCTCCAGGGCTTTCTTGCCCATGCGCGTCCCCTTGTTGCATTTGGGGCAGACCAAAAGGACGTTGGATACATGGAGGGGAGCCTCCTTCTGGATGATCCCCCCCTGCCGGGTCTGAGCCGAAGGCCGGGAATGACGTTTGATGAAGTTCACCTTTTCGACCAGGACCCGGTCTTTCTTGTGAAACACCTGGAGGACCTTTCCCGTCTTGCCCTTTTCTTTTCCCGCCAAGACCTCCACCAGATCGTTCTTCCGTATGTGAAACCCCTCGTATTTCATCGAACGCCTCACCCTCCCGGGCCCCCGGTTACAGGACTTCCGGAGCCAGGGAAATGATTTTCATGAATTTTTTGGCCCGCAGCTCCCGCGCCACCGGGCCGAAGATGCGGGTCCCGACCGGTTCATTCTGAGGATTGATCAGGACCGCCGAATTATCGTCAAACTTGATATAGCTGCCGTCCGGGCGCCGGACTTCTTTCACCGTGCGGACGATGACCGCCCGCATGACGTCGCCTTTCTTCACCTTCGAGTTGGGGATGGCCTCCTTCACCGAAACAATGATCACATCCCCCAGGCTGGCATACCTCCGCCGGGTTCCCCCCAAGACCTTTATGCAAGAAAGCCTCTTGGCCCCTGAATTGTCGGCAGCTTCTAGTGAGGTTTGCATCTGAATCATGGCCACACCCGCCTATTCTTTTCCGAGTCCTGTCCCCCGACAGACTCCCCGGGCCATTATTGGGCCCGCTCCAGAATCTCCTTCACCCGCCATCGTTTCTCCCGGCTGATCGGCCGGGTTTCGACGATCAGCACCCGGTCTCCCGTGCGGCAGGAATTCGCCTCGTCGTGCACTTTGTAACGGGACCGTTTGCGAACATATTTCTGGTACAAGGGATGCTTGACCAAACGCTGGACCACCACCACCCGTGTCTTCTCCATGCGGTCACTGACCACCATTCCCACCATTGCCTTCCGGATCCCTCTTCCCTTCATTCCTCTTCCCTCATTTGGACTTTGCCGCCGTGATTTCCTTCTCGCGCAGGACAGTCTTCACCCGGGCCAGGTCCTTGCGCACCTGGGGTAGACGCTGGGTGTTTTCCAGCTGCCCGGTGGCATGCTGGAATTTCAAGTTGAACAGCTCTTCGGTAACCTCTTTTTCCTTCTGGCGAAGCTCCGCTTCGCTCATTTCTTTAAGCTCCCGCGCTTTCACCCGCGCCCTCCCGTTCGATAAATTTGGTCTTCAGGGGAAGCTTGTGGGCAGCCAGACGAAAGGCTTCGACGGCCGTCTCCCGGGTCACCCCTTCCATTTCGTAGAGGATCCGGCCGGGCTGGATCACGGCCACCCAATCTTCCGGGGCGCCCTTTCCTTTTCCCATCCGGGTTTCCGCCGGTTTTTTGCAGATCGGCTTGTCCGGAAAAATCCGGATCCAGATCTTTCCCCCCCGTTTGATGTACCGCGTCATGGTCACCCGGGCCGCTTCAATCTGCCGCGTGGTCAGCCAGCCGCACTGGGACGACTGCAGCCCGAAGTCCCCGTAGTTCAGGCTGTTGCCCCGGGAGGCCATCCCTCTCCGCTTGCCTTTCTGCTGTTTACGAAACTTGACTTTCTTGGGTGCTAACATTTCTTCTCCGGCTCCCTATGGGGCGCTCTCCTTCCGTCCGCGAACCGCCGGAAGGATTTCGCCCTTGTAAATCCAGACTTTGACTCCGATCTGCCCGTACGTCGTCCGGGCCTCGGCAAACCCGTAATCGATATCCGCGCGCAGGGTATGGAGGGGAACCCGGCCCTCGCGGTACCATTCGGAGCGGGCGATCTCCGCTCCCCCCAGCCTTCCGGCGGAGGAAATCTTGATCCCCTGGGCGCCAAATTTCAGGCAGGCGGTGACCCCCTTCTTCATGGCCCGGCGGAAAGCCACGCGCCGCTCCAGCTGCAGGGCCACGTTTTCCGCCACCAGCTGGGCGTCGGTTTCCACCCGCCGGACCTCCTGGATGTTGATGGAGATCTCCCGCTGGGTCATCTTCTGGATCTCTTTCTGCAGTTTCTCGATCTCCGACCCTTTCTGCCCGATGATGATCCCGGGCCGGGCCGCCCGAATGGTGATCTTGGCCCGGTTGGCGGTCCGATCGATCTCGATTTTGGAGACTCCCGCGTGGTACAGCTTCTTTTTCATGAACTTGCGAAGCATGATGTCTTCCTGCAAGAATCGGGAGTAATTTTTTTCCGCATACCAGCGAGAATCCCAGGTTTTAATGATCCCCAGGCGCAGTCCAATGGGATTGACCTTGTGACCCAACGTGGTACCTCCTTCCCCTCCTGGAATGATTTGGCGTATTACGGCTCGCTCAACACCACGGTGACATGGCACGTCCGTTTGCGGATCCTTCCCGCCCGCCCCATGGGTTTGGGTTGCCAGCGTTTTAACGTGGGGCCCTGATTGACAAAAATGGTTTTGACGAAAAGCGTGTCCACATCGATCGATTTATCCTGCCGCGCGTTGGCCAACGCCGACTGCACCACTTTGGAGACCAGTCGGGCCCCCCCTTTGGGAGTGTGGGTGAGGATATGGATGGCATCCTCCACCCGCTTCCCGCGGACGAGGTCCGCGCACAGGCGTGTTTTGCGCGGGGAGATTCGAAGGTACCTGGCTATGGCTTGGGCTTCCATCCTGCCTCCTCTAAGCGGCCGGCTTCGGCGGGGCGGCGGCGGTCGCCTTCACCTTGGTCTTGCGGTCCCCCGAATGACTGAAAAACACACGGGTGGGGGAAAATTCACCCAGCTTGTGTCCCACCATGTTCTCGGTCACGAAGACGGGGATGAATTTTTTCCCGTTGTGGACGGCAAAGGTGAGGCCCACCATGTCCGGCAGGACCGTGGATCGCCGCGACCAGGTCTTGATCACCTTCCGGCTGCTCGCGTCGATGGCCTCCTGAACTTTCTGCATCAAATTGGGTTCCACGTAAGGACCCTTGCGAATGGATCTGGCCACGATGAACTCCTTCAATTGCGGATTGCGGAATGCGGAATAAAAAATCCGAACCCTTCAATTCCCAACTCCGAATTTATTTTCTCCGTTTGACAATAAACTTGTCCGTCGCCTTGTTCTGGCGGGTTTTATACCCTTTCGTGGGAACGCCCCAGGGGGTGACCGGATGTCGGCCCCCCGAACTCTTCCCTTCTCCCCCTCCCAGAGGATGGTCCACCGGGTTCATGGCCACGCCCCGAACGCTGGGATTCCGTCCCAGCCAACGGTTCCTCCCGGCTTTGCCGATGGAGACTTTTTCATGATCCAGGTTGCCCACTTGCCCCACGGTGGCGAAGCAGCTCACATGGATGCGGCGCGCCTCGCCCGAGGGCATTTTGAGGGTGGCATAGTCCCCTTCCCGGGCCATCAGCTGCCCGGCCGACCCGGCGCTGCGAATGAGCTGGCCCCCTTTGCCGGGTTTCATCTCCACGTTGTGAACCAGGGTGCCCAGGGGGATGTTCTTCAAGGGCAGAGCGTTTCCGGGTTTGATGTCCGCCCGTTCTCCGCTCATGACCGGATCTCCCACCTTGAGTTCCAGCGGGGCCAGGATGTACCGCTTCTCCCCGTCGGCATAGTGGAGGAGGGCGATGTGGGCCGACCGATTGGGGTCGTATTCCAGGGAGGCGACCCGCGCGGGAATGTCCCGCTTGTCCCGTTTGAAATCGATGATCCGGTACATCCTCTTGTGCCCGCCGCCGATGTACCGGCTGGTGATCCGACCGTATACGTTTCGACCCCCCGTCCTCTTCCTGGGAACGAGCAGACTCTTTTCCGGCACTTTCCGGGTCAGCTCGGAAAAATCCAGGGTGGTCTGAAACCTTCTGCCTGCCGAGGTGGGTTTGTATGTTTTCAGTCCCATGAAAAACCTTCCCGTTTCCGATTAGGCCCCTTCGAAGAACTCGATCCGTTCCCCTTCTTGGAGGGTCACGATGGCCTTTTTCCAATCCGATTGCCAGCCTAAGAACCGTCCCATCCGCTTCCGCTTCCCCACTAGGTTCATGGTGCGGACGGCTTTGACCTTCACCTTGAACAGCTTCTCCACCGCCTGGCGGATCTGGATTTTATTCGCCCGGGGATCCACCACGAAGGCGATCTGATTTGCCGTTTCTTTCAGGCGGGTGCTCTTCTCCGTAACCAGCGGCCGTTTGATGATCTGATGTGGCTCCTTCATGATTTGAAGTTCCTTTCCACCCTCTCCAGACTGGAGCGCAGAAAGACCAGGTGCTCGTGGCGCAGGATGTCGTGGACGTTCAACCCCCGGACCTGCAGGACCTGAATGCCGGGAACGTTGCGCGCCGATTTCTCCAGGGTCTCGTCGGGTTCATCGATGACGATGAGGGCGCTGGAGATGCCCAGCTTTTTCAGGGC
This sequence comes from Deltaproteobacteria bacterium, assembly GCA_026388915.1. Lineage (GTDB taxonomy): Bacteria > Desulfobacterota > SM23-61 > SM23-61 > SM23-61 > SM23-61. The sequence continues at coordinate 1,670 of JAPLIW010000663.1, read as the reverse complement.
TTCCTGAAAAGGCCGGGTCCGGATTCCTTCCAGCCCGAACCGGTCCAGCACCACCAGCTTCTCCTCCTGGTATTTGGAAGAGAGGGCCGAGATCAAGCCGGCCTCGCGCACCTTCTTGGGCAGAGCGTAGGAATAGTCCCGCGGCTGGGGCCCGAAAACCGTCCCGCCCCCCCTCCACAGAGGGGAGCGCGAGTGGCCCGACCGGGCCCTTCCCGTTCCTTTCTGCTTCCAGGGCTTCTTGCCCCCGCCGCTGACCGCCGACCGCTCTTTCGTGGCCGCCGTCCCGCTCCGTTTGCCAGCCAGCTGCCAGCGCACGACATCGTAGATCAGGTGGGACTTCTCCGTGGCCTTCAGGAGACGATCGTCCACCTCCATCTCCGCCACCTTTTGCCGCTGAATGTCGATGACCTCTATCTTTGCCATCCCCGCTCCCTTGCCGGGCTCAACTTGTTGCCTTGGATTTTTTCTTCTTCGCTTCCCAGATGAGGACCAGCCCCTTCGAACCCCCGGGAACCGCCCCTTTCACCAGGAGGAGATTCTGCCTGGGCCGCACATCGATCACTTCCAAATTCTGCAGGGTGGCTTGCCGGTTCCCCATGTGCCCTCCCATTTTTTGTCCCGGCCAGGTGCGGGAGGGGTAGGAGCTGGCTCCGATGGAACCGGGGGCCCGGTGGAACATGGACCCGTGGGTGGCGGCGCCCCCGCGGAAATGCCAGCGTTTCACCACCCCCATGAATCCCTTTCCCTTGGAAATGCCGGCGATATCCACCCGGTCTCCCGCCCGGAAAGCTTCCACGGTGATCTCCTGCCCCACCTGAAAAGCGCCCGGGTCGGGAACGCGGAACTCCTTCAAGTAGCGGAAAGCCGGAACCTGGGCCTTGGCGAAGTGGCCCTGGAGGGGTTTCTTCAACTTTTTGGCCTCCCGTTCTTCGAACCCCAGCTGGACCGCGGCGTATTTTTCCTTTTCCACGGTCTTGATCTGAACCACCTTGCAGGGACCGGCCTGGATGACCGTGACCGGAACCACCCCGCCGTCTTCATGGAAGATCTGGGTCATGCCCAACTTTTTACCGATGATCCCTTTTAACATGGCGAAAACCCTTATCGACGAAGCCTAGGGCAGAGAGCCTAGAGCAAAGGGTAAAGAATCGAAACGCTATGCCCTCTGCTCTATGCTCTTTGCGCTTTATAGTTTGATCTCCACGTCCACCCCGGCGGCCAGGTCCAGCTTCATCAAGGCGTCGATCGTCTGCTGGGTGGGGTCGAGAATATCCAGGAGCCGCTTGTGGGTCCGGATTTCGAACTGCTCTCGAGACTTCTTGTCCACGTGGGGAGACCGGAGGACACAGTACTTGTTGATCGACGTGGGCAGGGGAATGGGTCCCACGACCCGGGCCCCCGTCCGTTTGGCCGTATCCACGATCTCCTTGGTGGATTGATCGAGGAGCCGGTAATCGTATGCTTTCAGCCGAATCCGTATCTTTGGACTATTGATCACCATTTCTCCCAATTCCCTTCTTTCTTCTACCTGGCCCGGCTCCGCCGGCAGGCGGGCAAATCTCCCGCCGACTTACTCGAGGATGTCGGAGATGACCCCGGCGCCCACCGTGCGCCCCCCCTCCCGAATCGCAAACCGCAACTCCTTCTCCATCGCAATCGGCGTGATCAAC
>JAPLIW010000522.1 GCA_026388915.1 Deltaproteobacteria bacterium | reverse complement strand
GGGGCTCTTGAAGGATTCGAGGTAGATGAAGATCGCTTTGGTCTCGGGGTCGCTGGCGTAATATTCCAGGACATCGCTCTCGTCGATGTCCACCTTGTGTCCCAGTCCCACCACGCGGGCTACGCCGAAGTTCTCCCCGGTGGTGATGTCGCGCATGGTGTGGGTGGCAAAATTGCCGGTTTGGGCGATGTAGGAAATGGGCCCCCGGGGAATTTTCCCCTGGGGGAAAAAGGTGGAGGTAAAATTGTGAGGGGTGGAGGTGTGGCCGGAGGTGTTGGGCCCGATGACCCGCACGCCCGTTTCCCGAACCGCCCGGGTCAGGTTTTCCTGCAACTCCTCGCCTTTTTCATCCACCTCGGAAAATCCTCCAGCCGCCAATACGATCGCGTTGATCCCTTTGGCGGCGCAATCCCGAATCGCCTGTGGGTTGAGGCCGGCGGGCAGAACGACCACCGCGAGATCGATTCCCTCGGGGAGGTCCTGGATGGAGGAATAGGCCTTCATGCCCAGGATTTCTTCTCCTTTGGGGTTGACCAGGTAGAGCTTTCCCCCGTACCCGTTGGCCAGAATATTCCGGATTACGTCATTGCCGGGTTTGTGGGGTACCGCCGAGGCGCCCACCACGACCACACTTTTCGGATAGAAGAATTTTTCAAAATCGACGGCCATGAAGACTCCTTTCTCCCTGACGCAAAATGATCCGAATCATTTCTGGTGTATCCGTCCCGAATATAATAAAATACAGAGGGATTGGACAAGGACGGACTTAAGAATGAGGGTTTCGTAAAAAGTTTTGGCCTTTCCCTTTTTGTCATTCCCGTGAAAACGGGAATCCAGTTTTTTCAAGGTCCCTCATGCTTCCTGGATTCCCGCCTGCGCGGGAATGACGACTTGTAGGGAAATCATCAGCGATCCCCGATGGAATATTATACAAGGAGAAGGCCTATGCTGGCAAAACCAATCATCCAGGAGCTTCAGAACACCGTGGGCAAAGACCGCTGCCTTACCGCCCCGGAAGACCTCATGGTTTATTCCCATGACACCTACTCGGGGAAGAAGCCGGACGTCGTCGTGTTGCCCGCCACCGCGGAGGAAGTCTCGAAAATATTGAAGCTGGCCAATCGCGAAAGGATTCCGGTCACCCCCCGCGGGTCGGCCACGGGGCTGACCGGCATGTGCGTCCCGGAGCACGGAGGGATCGTCATGGCCATGTCCAAGATGAACAAGATCCTGGAGGTGAACCCGGAAGACCGGCTGGCGGTGGTCGAGCCCGGGGTCCTCACCAACGACCTGCAGGTGGCCGTGGAGGCGGCCGGAGTCTTCTACCCCCCGGACCCGGCGAGCCAGACCATCTGCCAGATCGGGGGCAATGTGGCCACCAACGCCGGGGGGCCGAGGTGCGTTAAATACGGGGTAACCCGGGACTACCTCCTGGGCCTGGAAGCGGTGCTGCCGTCGGGGGAGGTCATCAAGACCGGAGGGCGGCCGATCAAGAACGTAACCGGGTACGACGTGACCCGTTTGCTCTGCGGCTCGGAAGGAACGCTGGCGGTGATCACCAAGATCATCGTCAAGCTGATCGCCAAGCCCGAGGCCCGGCGCACCTTGCTGGTGGCCTTCCGCTCCATCGAAGACGCCAGCACCACCGTTTCCCGCATCATGGCCGCGGGCATCGTCCCCCGGGCTCTGGAGTTGATGGATCAGCACTACATCCGTCTCTGCGAGAACATGTATCATCTGGGACTGGCCACCGAGGCCGTCGGCATGCTCATCATCGAGGTGGATGGCTTTGCGGAGACCGTAGATCGTCAGGCGAAGATCGCCAAGGAATTCTGCGAGGCCCAGGGGGCTTTCGATATCAAATTAGCCCAAACCGAGGAAGAGTCAGAGCGGCTCTGGATAGCCCGGAAGATGGGTTCCGTGGCCCTCTTCCGCCTCAGCAAAACGATGCTTTCGGAAGATGCCACCGTTCCCATCAGCAAGATCCCGGTCATGGTGGCGAAGATCAAAGAAATCGAGAAGAAATATAAGATGACCATCTTTCTTCTGGCCCATGCCGGAGACGGCAACATGCACCCCCTACTTTGCTATGATCCGGCCAACAAAGAAGAAGCGGAAAAAGTGGAAAACATCACCCGGGAAATCTTCGAGGCTTCCATCGCCCTGGGAGGAACGCTCACCGGGGAGCATGGCATCGGCCTGGCCAAGAAGCCCTTCATGCACCTGGAAATCAGCCCGGGAGAGCTGGAACTCTGGAAGAACATCAAGAAGTCCTTCGACCCGAACAGCATCATGAACCCGGGGAAGTTCGTTTAAAGACGATTTCACCACGGAGGCACAGAGGACACAGAGAAAAAACTGGAAAATTGGAATGATGGAATATTGATGGTCTCGTAAAAAGTCTCTTAAAGCGTCACCCCGGCGAAAGCCGGGGTCCAGAACATCTTGAAATAA
>JAPLIW010000651.1 GCA_026388915.1 Deltaproteobacteria bacterium | reverse complement strand
GAGGGAGAGAAGGATCGCGACCGTCCCCAGAATAACCGTGGTGAAGAAAAAGATCACCCAGCAGAGTAGCGTTCGGAACATACCTCTTGATCCTTTCTGGTGATCTATTCATACTCGATTCCCGCAGCACTGTCAACGACGCTTTCGAATGCGGAATGCGGAATGCCGAATGTGGAATAAGGAAAAACCCGGACCTGAGAGAAATTCAGACAAGCAAGATTCTTAACTGCTTAGGAAATTATAAAAGTCTCTGCGGCCTCCGAGGAGGAAGAAACAATCAACCGCAGAGTACGCAGAGACCGCAGAGCTTTTCCTTTGTAAAGACAAAAAACACAAATCATTTTATGAATATGGACTCCTCTTTGCCTTTCGATCCTCCGGGGATGTAGACAAAAGGATGAACAAAGAGGAGGCAGAGAGCGCAGAGAGCCTTCCTTGAAAGCCCCTTGGCCGTATTGACCTTCCGGTAAGGGTGGGAAAGAGCGCCGCTTTTCCCCCTACATCCTGGCCTTAAGCATTTGGCCATTTCTACCTCTGCGTGCTCCGCGACCTCTGCGGTTAAGTTTTTTTAATTCCGCATTCGGCATTCCGCACTCCGAAATTGCCTTGACTTCCTCCCCTTGGATGATAAAATTCCCTTCATCGGCGATCATCGGAATATCGTAAGGAAAACATTGATTTTAGGATGACCGGCGCGGCAAGCGGAACCTGCCCGGCGGGAAGGAGGGGATGGAGTGATTAACAAGGTGATCCTCATCGGCAGATTGGGGGCGGACCCGGAGATCCGTTATACCCCCAGCGGAGCGGAGGTGGCGAACTTCCGGATCGCGACCAGTGAGATGTGGACCAACAAGAACGGAGAGAAGGAAGAACGCACCGAATGGCACCGGATCGTGGCCTGGAGGGGGCTGGCCAAAATCTGCGGCGAATACCTGAGCAAGGGGCGGTTGGTCTACATCGAAGGGAAAATTCGCACCCGGGCTTGGGAAGACAAGGAAGGCAACAAGCGGACGACCACCGAGATCGAGGCCACGGAGATGAAAATGCTGGGCGGGGGCGGGGAGGCCGAGAAGAGAACCAAAGAACCCGATGCAGCATACGCTCCCCCTCCTCCTGCCAAGGAAAAGGAAGAGGAGGATATCCCCTTCTGAAAAAATAAGCAGAGAGCAGAGAGCATAGAGCAAAGAGCAAAAGCTCCATCATTCAATTGGCAACGATTGGCGGGGAGGAATGATGGATTCCTCTGGCCGAATCATTTCCCCCGCGGGGGGAAAATTCTTTTCGGGAAAAGGGCGGGAAGACGGCCGTCGGCAGGCGTCATTTTTGGATCGGGTGCGATTTTGAACTTTGAACAGGCTTTACAATTGGTCGAGGAGGAGTTGAAAGCGGTGGAGGCCGATATGGCCAGGAACTTCTTCTCCGAGATCAAGATGATCCCCACGGTGAGCCGTTACCTCATCTCCAGCGGAGGGAAGCGGTTTCGACCTCTCCTGCTTCTCCTGTGCGCAAAGCTGGGCGGATATTCCGGCCCTCATGCCATCCCCATGGCCAGCTCCATCGAGTTCATCCACACGGCTACCCTGCTGCATGATGATGTCGTGGACCGGGCTTTCCTGCGGCGGGGATTGGCTTCGGCCAACTCCGTTTATGGGGATGGAGCGAGCGTGCTGGTGGGCGATTTCCTGTTTACCAAGGCCTTCTCCATGGTGGTCCAGGGGGAGAGCCTGAAAATCCTGGAAGTGGTATCCCACAGCACGACTCGAATGGCCGAGGGAGAGGTGATGCAGCTGGTGAAAATGGGGAACCCCGAGACAACCGAAGAAGACTATCGGTACGTGGTGATCAACAAGACCGCCATTTTGATTTCCGCAGCCTGTCAGATCGGCGGGGTCCTGGGCGGGGTCTCGCCGGAAAAGGAAAAGGCCCTGGCCGATTTTGGCCTGAACGTGGGAATTGCCTTCCAGCTCATGGATGATACGCTGGATTACATCGCCGACGAGAAGACCCTGGGAAAGACGATCGGAAAAGATCTGATCGAAGGGAAAGTAACTCTGCCCCTGATTCATGCCTTACGGATGTGCCCGCCAACGGACCGGGAACGTCTCGCCGGAATCGTCAAGAATCATAACCGCACCGACGAGGATTTGAAACAGGTGATGCGTCTGGTGCAGGATCTGGCGGGCATTGAGTACACGGTGAAGAGAGCCGCCGGCTATGTGGACCAGGCCCAGGCCGCCCTCTCCGCTTTTCCCGCCTCTCCGGAGAAAGAAGCCCTCCTGGCGGTTTCCGATTATACCTTGAAAAGGAAAAAGTAATTTCCTTTAGGTAAACCCCCGGCTCTGGCGGGGGACTCAGATCGTTTGACATTTCCGGGATGCTTGGGTTGTGGCCCGGGGGCAAGGAGCTTATGCGCAAAAAGCATCGGCCGATTCAATTTCGGATTTCGAATTGCGGATTTCGGGGTTTTCTTTTTCAATCCGCATTCCGCAATCGACAATTCGCAATTCCGGAGGGCGGTTCACGGTTTTTCAAGCCTCCGGCACTGCCGGAGGTCATGATAGAAATGTAGTTCGGAGTTCAGAGACCCAAAGCAGGTCCCTACTTGCTTCCTACGATTTCTACTCCGAACTAAATGACTCCGAACTCCGAACCAAATCTTTATAAGCCGGCAGAAATCCTAACCCATCCGCTTCGCGGATCGCCCGGTGGACGGATTCGGTCACGGCCTCTTCCGCCAGGATGCCCACGGTATTTACATCCGCGCTCTGTTCCCCCGCCGAAAGGGCGAAGATGAGGTCTCCATCCACCGTGGAGTGGATGGGCCGGATGGTCCGGGCAAATCCACTCTGGGCCATCTGGGCAACCTTTATCGCCTGGCGTTTGGTGAGCTTCACGTTGGTGGCCACCACCCCGAGGGTGGTGTTTTGAAAGCCTTTCTCCGGCCGGGGGATGGCCAAGCCCCCTTTGATAAGGGCCGCTGAGTTGATAAAGGAGCGGGGGTTCTTGGGGTCCCTGGCTCCCGCGAGAATCTTCCCCTCCTTCGGGTCGATCACATCGCCGAAGGCATTGACCACCACCAGGGCGGCCACGATGACCCCCCCTGGCTGAATCAGGGAAGCGGTTCCGACCCCTCCCTTGGTGGCCCAGCGGATTCCGAGCAGTTTTCCCACGCTGGCCCCGGCCCCGACCCCCGCACTCCCTTCTTCCACCTTTCCGCCATGGCTGTTCAGGCAGGCCCGATAACCCATTTCCTGATCGGGCCGGATCCTTCCCTCCCCGATCCCCAGGTCATAGATAATGGCCGTGGGAACGATGGGAACCCTGGCCGCGGAGGTTGGGTACCCGATGCCCTTCTCTTCCAGAAATCTCATGACTCCCCCGGAAGCGTCCAGGCCGAAGGCGCTCCCTCCGGAGAGCAGGACCCCATGGACTTCATCGACAAAATGGAGAGGGTGGAGGGAGTCGGTCTGTCGGGTTCCGGCGGCCGATCCCCGGACATCCAATCCTCCCACCGTGCCCGGCGGGCAGAGCACCACCGTGCAGCCCGTGGCTCCCCGGAGATCCTGGGCATGGCCGACCTGAAACCCGGGAACGTCGGTGATGGCGTGGTTCATGACCCGTTCCTTTCGGCGAAAAGTGCTTATTCGTACCCCCTTGGGGGAAGGAAGTCAAGGCAATTGCAGATTGCCTTGCCCATTCCGGTTTGGGAGAAAAGAACTCTTCGGAGAATAGATTCCGGAAGCAGAAAGCCTAGCCCATGGGGTTCAGGCTGAAGGAATTCGGATCATCCTCCTGAGGCGGTTATTCTTTCATTGGGTCGGGCCTGTCCCGGGGAGATTCGCAAGGGGAAATGTTTTAGCCCAGTCTTGCCCCTGATGCCATTTCTTCGCAGGCCTCTCTTTGCGGAGGACAGGTGGGGAGGTGATTAGAAAACGATGATCCCGCCGAGCCTGATGATCCGATTTCCTTCAGCCTGAACCCCAACAAGCACAAGAAACGGGGGATGGGCAAAAATTGCAGATTACGGATTACACCCTGAACCACTCAGGATTCAGGGCCGCCCTGCACTCTGGGTAGTGCAGGGCGGATTGCGCATTTTTTGGTTTTTTTTTCAATCCGCATTCCGCAATCGGCATTCCGCAATAAGGTGAATGGTAACCTTTTGGGGTTTTGAAAAAGGGCGGCTGTTGAGCCTTCTGAAGATAGGAAAAAGGCTTGACGGGCCCTGCCCGGGCTTTTAAAATTCAAGTAGCGTCGGCTTTAGTTTGAATCTTTTTTGGCCGAAGAAATTGGGTGGGGTCGGTGGCTTTTCAGAAGAGGCGCCCCACCTATTGTGTTTTAGGTTTCCCAGAGCGGATTCCACTCATGAAAATGAACTCAAAGTACCCGAAACCCATCAAGCCGCAACGCTCCATCCTGGAGTGGTGCAGGGAGAGATGGCTGGACCTGCTGATTACCCTGGGGGGGATGGTGGCCGTTCTGCTGGCCACGATTTACCTCCATTTTCTGGCCCCAGCCGGCTGGACCCGGCATGCCAAAGTGGTGGTGATTCCCCCGGGGAAGGGTTTCCATGAAGCCGCCCAGATCCTGGAAGACAGCGGGATCATCCGGGATCGGAGGAGCTTTTATCTCCTGGCGCGGATCGAAGGAGTGGTGGGGAAGATAAAAGCCGGTGAATATGAAGTTCACACCCAAATGCCCCCCCGCGAGGTTCTCTCCAAACTGATCCGCGGGGAGGTGATTCAGTATCCGGTCACCATTCCGGAAGGCTACAACATCTACCAGATCGCCGAGGTCCTGGAGCAGGCAAAAGTGTGCTCAAAAAAAGTATTCCTGGAAAAGGCCCGCGATCCGGCCCTCATCGACTCTCTGGGGATGGAAGGGGACAGCCTAGAGGGGTATCTTTTCCCGGATACCTACAATTTCCCCAAGGGGTTTGGAGAAGAGCAGGTCATTCGCCAGATGGTGGCCCGGTTCAAGGCGGTTTTCAATCCTCTGGCCAAGCGGGCGGAAAAGATGGGCTTAAGCCGGAGAGACGTGGTCATCCTGGCTTCGATGATCGAGAAGGAGGCCAGGGATGATCAGGAGCGAAGGATGATCGCGGCCGTTTTCCACAACCGTCTGCAACGGGGAATGGCCTTGCAGAGCGATCCCACGGCCATCTACGGATTGAGGGAGAAACGAAGTTCCATCACCCGGGAGGACCTGCAGCGGAGGACCCCCTACAACACCTACATCATCAGCGGACTGCCCAAAGGACCGATTGCCAACCCGGGCATCAAATCCCTCCAGGCGGTTTTGTTCCCAGCGGATGCGAATTACCTGTACTTTGTCTCCAAGAACGACGGCACCCATTATTTTTCCGGTACCCTCGAAGAACACAACCGTGCCGTGGCCAAATACCAGAGGAGGACCAAAAAATAAATTTCCCCAGCGGTGTCAAAAAATTGAACTGGACGATTTTGTTCATCCCCTGCTCTGAACCCCCCATGCAGTCCCCTCAGTTAGCCTAAGGCCTTAAAAAAAAATAAGAAAAATTAAATTTAAATTTTTCTTGACATATTTCCGATAAAACCGTATATTGACCTCAAGGTGGTATAAAGTGGTATAAAGCGGTATAAACTGGGGAACACAGGTAATCAAGGAATGTTCCGGGGCAGGTTTGAACATATTATAGATTCCAAGGGGAGAATCTCCATCCCTGCCAAATACCGGGAGCTCCTCGCGGAAAAGCATGACGAGCGGTTGATTATCACCAATTTTGACCGCTGCCTGGTAGCCTATCCCTACGAAGAATGGCGGAACGTGGAAGAGAAGATCGGCTCCCTTTCTATGGTCAAGAAAGAAGCCAAGGCTTTTCAGCGTTTCTTCGTCTCCGGGGCGGCGGAATGTCCCATCGACAAACTGGGCCGGATCCTGATCCCGCCCATCCTCCGGTCCTACGCCCAGCTGGAGAAAGACGTGGTCTTTGCGGGGATGCTCAAGAAGTTTGAAATCTGGTCCAAGGAACGCTTCGGCGAAGAGATTAAGAGCGCGGAAGATAACTTCGAGACGATGGGCGAAACCCTCGCCGCTCTGGGCCTCTAGCGTATGGAGGAAATCCGGCACCTCCCCGTTCTACTGGAAGAGGTTCTTAAAGTTCTGGATTGCCGGCCGGGTCGGGTTTATGCCGACGGAACCGTGGGGGGCGGGGGACACAGTCGGGAAATTCTGGAAAGGAGTTCCCCCACGGGAAGGGTGATCGGCCTGGACTGGGATGAAGAGGCCCTGGAACGGGCGCGGAAGAACCTTTCCCCTTTTGCCGGCAGATTCGAACTTAGGAGGGCAAACTACAAGGAATGCAAGTCGGTCTTGGAGTCCCTTTCCATCCCGGGCGTGGATGGGGTCCTGCTGGATCTGGGGGTTTCCTCGGAACAGCTGGAAAGCCGGGACCGGGGGTTCAGCTTTCGCTGGGATGCCCCCTTGGATATGCGCATGAGTCAGGAGACGATGACCACCGCCCAAGACCTGGTCCGGAAACTCCCCGCTGCGGAACTGGAGACTCTTTTGCGGGAATTCGGCGAGGAGCGATGGGCCCGCCGGATCGCCCGGAACATTGTCCGCCGGCGGCAGAAGGCTCCCCTCCGGACCACCCGGGAGCTGGTCGAGGTGATCGAAAGATCCGTTCCCCCGCAGCGCCGGGGCATTCATCCGGCGACGAGAACTTTCCAGGCCCTGCGCATATCGGTGAACGAGGAGCTGAACAACCTGGAGGCCTTTCTCGCCGATGCGCCGGAGCTCCTCAATCCCGGAAGAAGGCTGTGCATCATCTCCTACCATTCCCTGGAGGACCGGATCGTGAAGAATCACTTCCGGGAATGGGCCCGGGGGGAAGGAAGAAAAAATCCCCCCTTTGCCCTTTTGACTCCCAAACCCGTGGTCCCCTCCGCGGAAGAGATCTCCCGGAACCCGCGGGCCCGCAGCGCCAAGATGAGAGCCATCGAAAAGCTTTGATCCAAGGAGGAAGAAGTGGCTGAAGCAATCTCCAAGAGAATCGCCGTACTGACCCCCGGGCGGGAGCGGGAAGACGAGGGCGCTTTCCCGGCGGCTGCCGGGCCGAGAGAAGTCAATCGAAACCTGATCTTCGTGGTCCTGGTGGGCGCTCTGGTTTTCATCGGGTGTTCCCTATTCTATGTCTGGTCCCATCACCAGATCATCTCCCTGGGATACGAGACCTCCGAGGCCGCCCGGGAGGAGCAGGCGCTGCAGCAGGAAAACAACCGGCTTCGTCTGGAACTGGCTTCGCTCAAGGCCCCCGGCCGCATCGAGCGGATGGCCCAACAGGAACTGGGCTTGGGCCCCCCGCAGAAGGAACAGCTGATCATCGTACGATGAAGCAGCCCCCCCCAACATGGCTCCGGATTCGCATCGTCCTGCTCCTTAGTATATTCTCTTGCCTTTTTCTGGTCGTCTTCGGGCGAGCCTATCAGCTCCAGGTCCTCCAGAGCGAGTGGCTCGCCGCCAAGGCCGCACGGCAGTCGGAGCGGATCGTCCAGCTGATTCCCAAACGGGGAATCCTGTACGACCGGAAGAAGGAGGAGATAGCCATCAGCGTGGAGGTGGACTCGGTCTTTGCCCAGCCGGGCAAGGTGCAGGACCTGCGTGGGGTAGCCCAAAAAATCGGTCCCATCCTGGGAAAGAAGCCCGCCGCTCTTCTGGGCCACCTGAAGGGGGGAGGGCTTTTTGTCTGGCTGCAAAGGGGCATCACTCCGGAACAGCGGGCGGCCATCGAAAAGTATGATTTCAAGGGGGTCGACTTCTTAAAGGAGACCAAACGATTCTACCCCCAGGGGGAGCTGGGGGTGCATGTCATGGGTTTTGCCGGGCTGGATGCGAAGGGGCTGGAAGGGGTGGAGCTGGGGTATGAGGAGTTCATCCGCGGAGAGCCCGGGTATATGATCATCTCCCGAGATGCCCTGGGCCGGTCCATCACTCCCCAGAGCGTGCCCTACCGCCAGTCCCTGGACGGCTGCGAAGTCATCCTGACCATCGACAAGAACATTCAGTACCTCGTGGAGAAAGAGCTGAAGAGGGCCGTTCAGGCCTGCTCGGCCAAAGGGGGGATGGCCGTGGTCATGAATCCCAAGACCGGGGAGATCCTGGCCCTGGCCCTGCAACCCACCTTTGACCCGAACCATGCCTCGCAGGCTCCTCCCGAGATCCGCAAGAACCGGGCCATCGCCGACACCTTTGAGCCCGGCTCGATCTTCAAGGTTTTCTCCCTGGCCGCGGCCCTGGAAGAACAGGTGGCCACCCCCAAGGAGATGTTTTTCTGTGAAAACGGCTCCTACCTGGTGGGGGGGAAAACCATTCACGATGCCCACAAGCACGGGTGGCTTTCCCTGTCCGATATCATCAAAGTCTCCAGCAACATCGGGGCCAGCAAGGTGGCCCGGAAGCTGGGCAAGAACAAACTCCACCGCTATCTCAAGAACTTCGGGTTCGGCGCCAAGACCGGGGTGGACCTTCCGGGGGAGGTCCCGGGTTTTCTGGCGGCGCCCCGCACCTGGTCGGAAGTCGGCCTGGCCAACATCAGTTTCGGGCAGGGAGTTTCGGCCACCGCGCTGCAGCTCACCGCCGCGCTGGCCGCCCTGGCCAACGGCGGGGTGCTGATGAAGCCCTACGTCGTCAAAGCCGTACTGGAGCCCAACGGAAGCGTGCTGAAAGAAACCCGCCCCAGGTCCGTGCGGCGGGTCGTTTCTCCGGAGACGGCGAGCAGGGTCGTCCAGATCCTGAAGACGGTGATGGACGAAGGCGGGACCGGACGGGCGGCCCGGCTCTCCGGCTATGAATCTGCGGGCAAGACGGGAACGGCCCAGAAAGCCCTGGCCAACGGCCGGGGGTACTCCGACAAACGGGTGGGATCCTTCTTCGGGTTTGCCCCGACGGACAATCCCCAGGTGGTCATCACGGTGATGATCGACGAGCCCCAGGGCAACAGCTACGGGGGAGTGGTGGCCGCGCCGGCCTTCAAAGCGATCACCGAGCAGGTTCTTCCCTCCATGGGAGTGTATCCCAAGGGGGTTACTTATCTGGCCAAAGCCGGGTCCGGCAGAGTGGCCGGGAGGGAAGAAAATATTTCGCCCGCACTGGCCCAACCCGCCTCTGTTGAAGTCTCCGAAGAACCGGGGGTGATGCCCGACTTCTCGGGAAAATCGCTGAGGCAGGTGGTCTTGACCGCCCAGCGGCTGGGTCTGGATTTGAAGCTGGTGGGAACCGGGAAAGCGGTTTCCCAGAATCCCCCCCCGGGGCAGGTCCTCCAGGGCCAGGCCCGGGGAGTGGTGAAGTTCTCGCCGGAGAGTTGAACAAATGCGGAATGCGGAATGCGGAATGCGGAATGAACAACCAAACGGAAAAAGCGCGGAATTCGGAATGGGGAATGGAAAAGAAAAAAATGGAAACCCGGATCCCGCTGGATTTTTGCCCTGGGGACGAAAAGGAGTATAATTCATTAACGTCTTGCAAGGATCGAAAAAAGAATTGCTTTTGAAAGACCTCATCTCCGCCCTGCCCCGGAAGGAAGTCCGGGGAAATGCCGCGGTGGAAGTGAAGGGGCTTGCCTACCATTCCGGAGCGGTTCAGGAAGGTTTCCTCTTCGCGGCCATCCGGGGGCTGAAAGAAGACGGGACCCAGTATGTTCCCGACGCCCTGGCCCGGGGAGCCCGCGTGCTTCTGGTCGATCAACCCCTGGAAGTCCAGGGGGCCGTCCAGGTCCTTGTGCCCGACGTGCGGGAAGCCCTGGCCCGGTTGGCTTCCGCTTTCTACGGAGAACCGTCCTCCTCGCTGGTCCTGATCGGAATCACGGGAACCAACGGAAAGACCACGACCTCCTATCTCGTCGAGTCCATCCTGACTGCGGACGGGAAGCGGGTGGGAGTGATGGGCACGGTGAACTACCGGTTTCAGGACCGGGTCTTTCCCGCGCCCACGACCACTCCGGAATCCCTCGACTTGCAGAAAAATCTCCAGGCCATGCGGGAGGCGGGGGTCACCCATGCGGTCCTGGAAGTATCCTCCCACTCCCTGGACCTGCAGCGGGTCCGGGGATGCGACTTCGACGTGGCCCTCTTCACCAACCTCACCCGGGACCATCTGGACTACCACGGGTCCATGGAGGAGTACTTCCAGGCCAAACAGCTCCTCTTCACCCAGGGTCTGCGGGAGAGCAGGAAGGAGAAGCGCTTTGCCGTCCTCAACGGGGATGATCCCCGGGCGGAGGATCTGGCCCGTCTCGCTCGGGGTACGGTTTTCCGGTACGGCATCGAACGCAAGGCGGAAATCTGGCCCCGGAGTTTCGAAGAGCGGCCGGAGGGGTTGAGTTTCCGGCTCACCACCCCCCGCGGGTTGCTGGAGGGCGAATCGGCTTTGATCGGCCGGCATAACCTGTACAACATCCTGGCGGCGGTAAGCGTGGGAGAAGTCCTGGGCGTTCCGCAGCGGGCCCTTGTCGGCGGCGTGGCCGGGCTCAAACGGGTTCCGGGAAGGATGGAGCGGGTCCCCGGGGACGACGGAATTCATGTGTTTGTGGATTATTCGCACACTCCCGACGCGTTGGAGCAGGCCCTGGAAACGCTCCAGAAGGTACGAAGCGGGCGGCTCATCGTCGTCTTCGGATGCGGGGGGGACCGGGACCGGGGGAAAAGGCCGGAGATGGGAAGCGTCGCGGCCACGGGGAGCGATCTGGCGGTGATCACTTCGGACAATCCCCGGACGGAAGATCCCCTGAAGATCATCGAAGAGATCGAAAAGGGAACCCAACGGACCGGGCGGAAGAGATACGAAGTCTCCCGACTGTCCAATGGGTGGGAGGCGCCGGGATACGCGGTGATTCCTGACCGGAGAGAAGCCATTCGGGGGGCCATCGGGGCGGCCCGGCCGGGCGATATCGTCCTCATCGCCGGGAAGGGGCACGAGGATTATCAGATCCTGGGGACCCGGAAGATTCACTTCGACGATCGCGAAGAGGCGGCCGAAGCGCTCGCCCGCCTGAGGAGGAAAGGAGATCGTTAACCTCTCGGCGGAAGAAATTGGCCGGGCCACCAGGGGAACGGTTCTTTACAGCAACTCCCTTTCGCGCATTCAGGGAGTCAGCAGCGATTCGCGGCGGATCCAGGGAGGAGAGCTCTTCGTCCCCCTCCAGGGTCCGAACTTTGACGGCCACCGGTTCATCGGAGAGGCGCTAAAGAAGGGGGCCGCGGGGAGTCTGGCCCGGCGGGACTGGGAGCCTAAAGAAGGGGGCTTTGACTTCCCCGGGAAATTTCTCCTCCGGGTGGATGACACCCTGAAGGCCCTGGGAGATCTGGCTCATTTCTGGCGCCGGCGGCAATCCCGGGTGAAGGTGGTGGCGATTACCGGGAGCAACGGAAAAACCACCGCCAAAGAGATGACTGCCCGGATTCTGTCGGGTCGCTTCCGGCTTCTCCAGACCGAGGGGAATCTGAACAACCTGATCGGGCTTCCCCTCATGCTGTTGAAAATCTCCCCCGATCACGAGGTGGCGGTGCTGGAGATGGGAATGAACGTGGCGGGGGAAATTCGGAGGCTGAAAGAGATCGCCGAGCCCCGGGTTTCCCTGATCACCAACATCGGCCGGGCCCACCTAGAATTCCTGGGCAGCCTGGAAGGGATCGCCCGGGCCAAGGGAGAACTCTGGGAGGGGCTGAAAGCGGACGACTGGATCGCGGTGAATCGGGATGACCCGCGCGTCGCGGACCTGGCCGAGGCCGTCCGTTGCCGGAAGAAGACCTTCGGAATCCGGGAGCGGGCCGAGATTTCGGCAGAAGACCTGGCGGTTGAGCCCGGACGGGGAATCCGGTTTTCTTTGAAACTGGAAGGGGGGAAAAGGACGGTCCGGCTGAACACCTTCGGACGGCACAACGTGTACAACGCTCTGGGGGCCGCTTCCCTGGCGGCGATCCTGGGGTTGAGCCTGGAGGAGATCGGGGCGGGGCTGGAAAAATTTCAGCCCTATGCCGGGAGGGGAAGAATTCTCCGCCTGGGCCGCAACCTTCACCTCCTGGATGACACCTACAACGCCAACCCGGATTCGCTGGAAGCCACGCTCCTGGCCTTTGGCGAGATGAAGGAGAAAAGCCGGGGGCTGGTCGTTCTGGGGGATATGCTGGAACTCGGACCGGGGACCGTTGACTTCCATGTGCAGGCCGGAAAGAGGGTGGGGGGACTGGGTTTTGCCCATCTCTTTTTCCTGGGGGACCAGGGAGAACATCTGGCCGAGGGAGCCCGGGCGGCGGGAATGGACGAGGGCCGGATTCATTCCTTCACCGACCCGGAAGAGGTTTTGAAAAACCTGAAAGATGCAGTGGAAGAGGGGGACTGGATTCTGGTCAAAGGGTCCCGCCGGATGCGCATGGAAAGGGTCGTGGAAGGGCTGGTCAACCGCCTGGGGAAAACGTAGGGCGGGTTTCAAACCCGCCCCTGCGCGGCATGACTCGAGGAAGGAACGAAGGTAGAAAATGCTCTATTTCCTTCTGTATCCGTTGCACGTAAAATTTTCCCTTTTCAATGTCTTCCGCTACATCACCTTCCGGGCGATCCTGGCCATTCTCACCGCCCTGGTGATTTCCTTTTTCTGCGGGCCCTGGGTGATCCGCAAACTGAAGGAACTCCAGGTCCAACAGTACATCCGGGACGACGGGCCGAAAAAACACCTGGAGAAGGCAGGAACCCCCACCATGGGAGGGACCCTGATCCTCTTCTCCATCGTGGTGGCCGTCCTCCTCTGGGCCGATCTCTCCAATTTTTTCATCTGGATCGGACTCCTGGTCCTGACCGGGTTTGGGGCCATTGGTTTCGCCGATGATTACCGGAAGCTGACCCGCAAGAACTCCCAAGGGCTGACCATGAAGCAGAAGATGGCCTGCCAGATCGGGGTGGCCCTGGGCGCCTCCCTGCTGCTCTACAGGTATCCGACCTTCAAGAGCACCCTGGCCTTTCCCTTCTTCAAAGAGGTCATGCCGGACCTGGGAGCGTTTTATATCCTGCTGGTAATCTTGGTCATTGTTGGAACCTCCAATGCGGTGAACCTAACCGACGGGCTGGACGGGCTGGCCACCGGGCCGGTCCTCATCTCCGCCGGTACGTTCATGGTCCTGGCCTACCTGGCCGGAAACGTGAAGATCGCCAGCTACCTGCAGATTCCCTACGTCTCCGGAAGCGGAGAGCTGACCATCTTCTGCGGAGCGATCGTGGGAGCGTCCATGGGTTTTCTCTGGTACAACACCTATCCGGCGCAGATGTTCATGGGGGACACGGGCTCGGTCTCCCTGGGTGCGGCGCTGGGCGCGGTGGCCATCATGACCAAACAGGAGTTTCTCCTGGCCATCGTAGGAGGGCTCTTCGTGGTGGAGACTCTTTCGGTGATCTTCCAGGTGGCTTCCTACAAGCTCTGGAAGAAGCGCATCTTCCGCATGGCGCCGATCCATCACCATTTCGAGCTGAAGGGATGGGCCGAGCCCAAAGTGATCGTCCGGTTCTGGATCATCACCTTCTTCTTGGCGTTGCTGGCGTTCAGCACGTTGAAACTCAGATGAATGCGGAAACCAGATGTGAAAAAATCGATTCAGTTCTTTTTTACGTCATTCCGGCGAAAGCCGGAATCCAGTGTTTTCAAGGTGTTACGAACTTACTGGACCCCGGTTTTCACCGGGGTGACGGCTGAAAACCAATTTTTTCACAGCTTCGGGGAAGATTAGGGAGGGGGATGGTCCAAAGAGCATTGCCCATGGAGCAAAAAATAGGATTAAGAATGATAAAAGTCTGTATCAATTTAGCCGTTTGAAAATCATGTCAAAGCCATATCGATTAGGATAGCCATCGCTGAAATCCCCCCCAACCCCCCTTTGCAAAGGGGGGCAGGGGGGATTTCTGATGAATCTTTTCAGCAGGTAAAAGTTACCTTTTTCAAAGAGCTAAAGTGTTACAAAAGTTTGGAATCCGGATCGGTGGGTTTTCATTCCGCATTCCGAATTCCGCATTCCGCATTCCGAATTTGTAAAGGCTATGGATCTTCGAGGCAAAAAAATCCTGGTCGTCGGTCTGGCCCGCACGGGCGCGGCGGCGGTACGCTTTCTGGCGGAGAGAGGAGCGAAAGTCAGGGTATCGGAGGTCAAGAAGGCGGAAGAACTGAAGGCCCCCCTGGAGGCGCTGCGGGGGTTTCCGGTGGAATGGGAGCTGGGAGGGCACACGGTTCCCTTCTTTCTGGGGGCCGAGCTGATCGTGGTGAGCCCCGGGGTCCCGCTGAGCCTGCCGCAGCTGGAGAAGGCGCGGGGAAAAGGAATTCCGGTGATCAGCGAAATCGAGCTGGCCTTCCGGTTCCTGCGCCGGCCCGCGGTGGCCATCACCGGGACCAACGGCAAGACCACCACCACCACGATGATCGGAGCGATGCTCAAAACCTGGGGGAAGAAGGCTTTTGTGGGCGGAAACATCGGCAACCCGTTGATTGACTTCGTGGCCGGTCCCCAGGAAGAGGCATGGGCGGTGATCGAGCTCAGCAGCTACCAGCTGGAAGGGATCCAGAAGTTCCGGCCGGCGGTCTCCGTCCTCCTGAATATTACCGAGGACCATCTGGACCGTTATCCCAGCTTTCAGGCCTACGGCGCGGCCAAGGGGCGGATCTTTGAAAACCAGGGGAAAGAGGATTTTGCGGTGCTCAATGCCGACGATCCCCTTACCTTTCAGTTCGCCCATCGAATCCAGCCCCAGATTTTCCTCTTCAGCCGGGAGAGATCGGTCCCGGTAGGATGTTTTCTGGATCGGGGGGCGATTCTATTCCAGGGGACGGATGGGGCCCGGGAGCGTTTCAGCCTGGAGCGGCTGAAGATCCGGGGGACCCACAACCTGGAGAATCTCATGGCCTCCATCGCCGCCGCCAAAACCTGCGGCTGTCCCCGGGAGCCCCTGCAGAGGGTGATCGAGGAATTCGAAGGGCTGGAACACCGGCTGGAGTGGGTGCGGGATCTCGAGGGAGTGAAGTTCTTCAACGACTCCAAAGGGACCAACGTGGGCTCCGTGGTGAAATCGCTCATGAGTTTTGAAGAGCCGGTCCTGCTCATCGCCGGAGGAAGGGACAAGGAGGGGGATTACGGCCCGTTGAAGGATCTCATCGCCGGAAAGGTGAAGGGAATGGCCCTAATCGGCGAGGCCCGGGACCGGATGTTCGCCGCCCTGGGAAATCTGACCGAGACGGTGAAACTCCATTCCCTGGAAGCGGCCGTGGAGTG
Organism: Deltaproteobacteria bacterium; assembly: GCA_026388915.1. Classification (GTDB taxonomy): domain Bacteria; phylum Desulfobacterota; class SM23-61; order SM23-61; family SM23-61; genus SM23-61. Next base: position 5,044 of record JAPLIW010000651.1, on the reverse strand, counting down.
GGCCTGGTCCAGGGCCCGGCCGGGAGACGTGGTCATTCTTTCGCCGGCCTGTTCGAGCTTCGACATGTTCACAAACTACCAGGAGCGGGGGAAGCGGTTCAAGGAAATCGTTGGGGGGCTCAAGCGGAAGCCCGCCGACCGTCCGGCGATGGAAGGGAGACCCAACTGACATGGATTTTATCCGGCGGATGGACCCCATTCTTCTTTTCTGCACCCTGGGCCTGGCGGGCATCGGGATCGTCATGGTTTACAGCGCCAGCTTCCCGGTGGGCACGGAGCGGATGGGGGATCCCTTCCATTTCCTGAAGAAACAGGCCATAGCCGCGGCTCTGGGGATCGGTCTGTTGCTCCTGGCGGCGCGGATGAACTACCGCTACTGGCAGGGTCTGGCCATTCCTCTCCTCCTGGGGAGCATCGTTTGCCTGTTCCTGGTTTTTGTTCCCGGATTGCGCCAGCAGATCGGGGGGGCCTTCCGGTGGCTGAAGATCGGTCCCTTCTCCTTCCAGCCCGCGGAACTGGCCAAGCTGGCCCTGGTCATCTACCTGGCCCGTTGGCTGACCCGGAAGGAAGGGAGGATGGAGAACTTCACCGCGGGATTTCTTCCCCCGGTCATTGTGGCGGGAATCCTCTTCCTCCTGGTTTTCCTGCAGCCCGATTTCGGCACGGGGGTTCTCTTCGTGGCGGTCGTGTTTCTCATGCTCTTTGCGGGCGGGACCCGGCTCCGCTTCCTGGGAGGGGCCTTCCTGGCAGCGCTGCCGGTGCTGGCATACCTGGCCTTCCGGGCTCATTACCGCATCGGTCGGTTCCTGGCCTTCTGGGATCCCTGGAAAGATCCGGGAGGGACCGGGTTCCAGATCATCCAGTCCTTCCTGGCCTTTGGCGTGGGAAAAATCTCCGGAGTCGGGTTGGGCGATGGAAAACAGAAGCTCTTCTACCTTCCCGAGATCCACACGGACTTCATCCTGTCGATCATCGGGGAAGAGCTGGGGCTGATCGGGGTCACCCTGATTATCATTCTTTTCCTGGCCCTGATCATCCGGGGGTTTCAGTCCTGCCTCCGGGCTCCCGACCTTTTCGGGACCTACCTGGCGCTGGGGGTCACCACTTTGATCTCCATCCAGACCCTGCTCAACATGGGGGTGGTCATGGGGCTTTTGCCCACCAAGGGGTCCACCCTTCCCTTTATCAGTTACGGGGGGACTTCGCTGATGATCAATCTGATGGCCGTGGGAATTCTTCTCAACGTGCATTCCCAGGGCGGGAAATCGAAGAATGAAGATCCTGATCGCCGGCGGGGGAACGGGAGGACACCTCTTCCCGGCCCTGGCCGTGGCTGAAGCTTTCCGGGAGAAAGACCCGGGAAGCACGATCATTTTTGTGGGGAGCCGGAAGGGGCTGGAGTCCAGGTTCGTAGGCCGGGAAGGGTACGAACTGAAGACCATCGATGCGGCCGCTTTGAAGGGAAAGGGACTGGGGGGGAAATTGAGCGGCCTCATGGCCATCCCCAGGAGCATCGGGCAGTCCTGGAAGCTGCTCCGTTCGGTTCGACCCGATATGGTCCTGGGAGTCGGGGGATACGCCTCGGGGGCGGTCGTTTTGACGGCCTGGGCCATGGGTTACAAAACGGCCATCCACGAGCAGAACTCGTTCCCCGGGCTCAGCAACCGCATTCTCGGGAGGTTTGTGGACCGGATCTTTATTTCCTTCGAAAACTCGGCGGCCCATTTCCCCCGGCCAAAGACCGTTCTCACCGGCAATCCGGTGAGAAAGCGGCTCCGGCAGGGCTCCCCCGCCTCCCGGCAGGCGGGAAAGGAAGAATTCACCCTGTTCATCTTCGGGGGGAGCCAGGGAGCGCACCGTTTGAACCAGGCCATGGAGGAGAGCCTTCCCCATTTCAGAGACCAGAAAGGGAAGATGCGGATCATCCATCAGACCGGCGACCTCGACTATGATACCGTCCGGGGATTCTATGAGCGGGAAGGAGTGGCGGCCGAGGTTCACCGCTTCATTCACGACATGGATCAGGCCTACGGGGCGGCGGACCTGATCCTTTGCCGCGCCGGGGCCACCACTCTCTTCGAACTGATGGCCATGGGAAAGGCAGCCATCCTGGTCCCTTACCCCTATGCGGCCAACGACCACCAGACGCTCAATGCCCGGGCGCTGGTCGATGCCGGCGCAGCCCTCCTGGTGGCCGACGCGGAACTGAATGGAAAGGTCCTGAGCCGCATGGTGGGCGAGCTGAGAGAAGATCCGGAGAGATTGGAAAAGATGGGCGAGCGGGCCGCCGCCCTGGCCCGGCCCCGGGTTGCGGAGCAGATCGTGGACCTCTGCGATCGAATGGTGAGAGATGAGTAACCAAACCTTTGGAATGAGACACCGGGTCCGGAAGGTGCATTTCGTGGGCATCGGCGGGATCGGCATGAGCGGGATTGCCGAGGTCCTGCTGAACCTGGGGTACCGGGTGACCGGGTCGGACCTGGCCGAGTCCGACACCACCCACCGGCTGCAGAAGCTGGGGGCGGAGATCTTCCTCGGCCATGGGGCGGAAAATTTAAGGGAAGCGGACGTGGTGGTCACTTCTTCGGCGGTGCGCAGGGATAACCCCGAAGTCCTGGCCGCCCAGGGGCGCCTCATTCCGGTCATTCCCCGGGCGGAGATGCTGGCCGAACTCATGCGGATGAAGTACTCCATCGCCGTGGCCGGCACCCACGGCAAAACCACGACCACCTCCATGATCGCCACGGTCCTGGCCCACGGGGGGCTGGATCCGACCGCGGTAATCGGGGGCAAGCTGAACGCCTTCGGCTCCAATGCCAAGCTGGGGCAGGGGGATCTACTGGTGGCCGAGGCGGACGAGAGCGACGGCTCTTTCCTCCGGCTGACCCCGACGATTGCCGTGGTGACCAATATCGACCCCGAGCACCTGGACCATTACCGCAACCTGGAGGAGATTCAAACGGCGTTCCTGGAGTTCATCAACAAGGTTCCCTTTTACGGCCTGGCCGTGCTCTGCCTGGACCAGGAGAACGTGCAGGCCCTGATCCCCCGGGTCGCCAAACGCTTCGTGACCTACGGCCTGACGACCCAGGCCAGCTACCGGGCCACGGATATCTCTTTCCACGGGCTCAGCACCACCTTTCGGGCCTTGGCGGGTGACCGGGAGCTGGGTCAGATCAGCATCCGCATGCCCGGGCTGCACAGCGTCTACAATGCCCTGGCCACGATGGCTACGACCTTCGAGCTGGAGGTGGGGTTCGGGGTGATCCAAGAGGCGCTGGGGTCTTTCAGCGGCGTGCAGAGAAGGTTCCAGATCAAGGGAGAATGGGGCGGAGTAATGGTGGTGGATGATTACGGCCACCATCCCACGGAGATCAAGGCGACCCTGAGCGCGGCCAAGAGCGGATGGGAGCGCAGAACGGTGGTGATCTTCCAGCCCCACCGCTACACCCGTACCCGGGACCTTTTCCGGGAATTCCTCACCGCCTTCAACCAGGCGGACGTCCTCTTTCTCACCGGGATCTACGCGGCCAGCGAGGACCCCATCCCCGGAGTGAAAGTGGAGGATCTCTGCGAGGGGATCAAAGGGCACGGCCACAAGGACGTGACCCTGGTGCCGGACAAGAGTCAGATCGTGGGGCTTGTGCTCCCCCGCCTCCGGCCCGGGGACATGGTGATTACCCTGGGGGCGGGGGATGTGTGGAAAGTAGGGGAGAGCTTGATTCAAAAGTTAAAGGAGAAAGACAGTTCGGAGTCTGTAGGGGCGACCGGCGGCTCGACTGAGCTCGCCGAAGTCCGGTCGCCCGCACAGAGTTCGGAGTAAACAGCCGTTCGGGCCCTGAGCATTTACTCCGGACTAAATTGCTTCGAACCTAACAAAGCACGATGATGACGGCGAACAGCATAAAACTCGCAGAAGAAATAAAGGGGGAGATTCTTTATTCGGTCCGCCTTTCCCAATACACCTCCTTCGGGGTGGGGGGGCCGGTGGATTTCTTGGTTTTCCCGGCGGATCTGGAAGACCTGCAGAAGACCCTGAGGTGGTGCCGCCAGCAGAAGTTGGCTTACTTCGTTCTCGGGAATGGGACCAACCTGCTGGTCCGCGACGGAGGAGTCCGGGGAATGGCCATCTCCCTCTCCCGCGGGTTTGGGGGGATCTCCGAATTGGAAAGGGGGGAGAAGGAGGGCCTGATCCTCGCCGGAGCCGGGGAATCCCTGGGCAGACTGGTGGAATTTTCCCGGGAGAACGCCCTGGCCGGAATGGAATGGGCCGCCGGGATTCCCGGAACCGTGGGGGGCGCCCTCTTCATGAATGCCGGGGCTTTCCGCGGCGAGATGAAAGACGACCTTCAATCCCTGCAGCTCATGGACCCGGAGGGAGACGTAGTAGAAAAAGGAAAGGAAGAGCTCAGCTTTTCCTACCGGGTTCTGGAACTGAAGAAGGGATGGATCATCCTGGGGGGAAAATTCAGACTCCAAATCGGAAACGGCCAGGCGATCCGTTCCCGAATGGAGGAAATTCTCCAGAAGAGGGCCGCCAAACAGCCCCTGCACCTGCCGAGCGCCGGGTCCATATTCCGGAACCCGTCTCGGGTGGCGGCGGGGAAATTGATTGAAGGGGTAGGTTTAAAAGGAACCCGTCTGCGGGACGCCCAGATCTCGGAGAAGCATGCCAACTTCATCGTGAACCTGGGAAAAGCCCGGGCGCGGGACATCCTGACCCTGGCCGAATGGGCCAAAGAGAAGGTGTTCGAGGAAAAGGGCGTGAAACTGGAGATGGAGATCCAGGTCATCGGGGAAGACGAATAGAATGCGGAATTCGGAATGCGGATTGCGGAATGGCCCCCCCACCCTATCCGTTCGGCTGAGCTCACGACGAAGCCCTCCCCCTCGATGGGGGAAGGTGTGAAAAAATCGAATTAGTTCATTTTCACGTCATTCCGGCGAAAGCCGGAATCCCGTGTTTTCACGAATTTACGAACTTACTGGACCCCGGTTTTCACCGGGGTGACGGCTGAAAACCAATTTTTTCACAGCTTCGGGG
>JAPLIW010000348.1 GCA_026388915.1 Deltaproteobacteria bacterium | reverse complement strand
TGCATCCAGTGCTGCTATCATGATTTTATCTTGACCTTGAGACCAATCAGTAATGGTGATCCCTCCGCTGATCGATGCTTTCTCGCCTGGGTAAGCGGAATACACGATTCGATGACCGTTGGTTGGAGAATCTTCTGAAGTAAATTCCAGAGTTTTTGTTAGGCGATACGTTCCTTGTCGAAAATAGACGACAAGATCGTCCGTCATTGATCCAAATAATTGTCGAGCAAGCGCCTGAGCTCTTTCAAAACTTGCAATGGGTTTCTGAAATGTCCCAGGGTTAAGGTCAGAGCCTGTCGGCGAAACAAAAATCTGAGTTTGCGGTGGGTCGCTGGGAATTTGCGGTGGGTCGCTGGGAGTTTGCTGTGGGTTGCCGCAACTTAAAAGATTTATGGATGCGCATAGAAAAAACGGCATCAGAATACTCTTTTTCATGGATCGATCTCTCCTAATTATTGAATTGAGTCGAGTAGACCGGTTTCTCCCGATACGTCAGGTTGATGTTTGTTTTCTCCGTTTACCGCCTGGTTTCCCGGCGGTGCCACAATATCTCAACCATGTATCCGTTGGCCCCGGCCCCTCACAGAACCGGACTTGCGGATTTGCCGCATCCGGCTCTTCAAGCAGATTCACAGACCTGCGGCATAAATCCAAGCGTAACCTTTCACTATCCTGGGTCTTGGTAAGGGAAAACGCTTGAGTCGCTCCTGGAATTCTTCCCAGTTGAAACTCTTCCGCTGACTTCGCCTGTTGAGCCACTTGAACCACATACGCTCGACCGCATAAGCAAATTTATTCAGCGTCGCTGCATTTCCCGCAAATCCATAGTAGTTGTAATACCCCTTGAGAACCCGGCCTAAGTGCACATGGAGTTCACGAAACGACAACAGCTTGCGCAGTTTCCTCAGCTTATCATTCACGGCAATCAGGGTCCTTCTGTATCGCTTCCCGATCGTCTTCCGACCCAGTCTCGCGCCGCCTCTGCGGCTACGGGTCATGTAATGCGTAAAGCCAAGAAAGTCAAACGTGCCTAACCTGCTACCATTTTCCTTCCCCATGCCGTGGACTATGACCCCGGTGGAGTATCCGCCATCTCGCCTTTAACGATGGCTTCGTTGCTGCCTTCAGGGTTCTTAATCCCTTGGGCTTGCTCCACAACAGTAGCGTTTTCGGGGCTGAATTCCTTCACCCTTACGGATTACGGCCTGCTGTCACCCTGTTTACGCTTCACTCATCCGGTTACCCGCATAAATGCAAAACTCGGTTCTGACGGTCGGCTAACTTTGTCAGACTGGCTTCTCAGCCAACTGGATTCCCCAAGCTTTGCCTGGCGCACTAAGAACTCGCTTTGGGATGAATTAAATATACAAAAAAGAAATTGTGTGTCAAGGGATTTTTATCACAACATCTAGGGTTTGTTGGGGGGCCTTTTCAGCAAGGGGTTCGGGGGAATTTGGGGATCGAGATGGGGAGGGGGCGTTTTCAACCCTTCGGCGAGGCTCCTCAGGCCGTTTTGAGGCTCCTCCGGGCACACCAGTTCCTTCCGCCTCCTATTGCCCTTCTTTTCTTACGACTGTAGGTAAGCCTCCCAGGGGTAGTCGGGGTCCCGATGAAGGTGGTCGTCGTTCATGGAGAGTTGACAGAAATGATCCAGGACGTATCCGGCACGCCCCGAACCGTTCTGGTTCAGGGCAGGTGGGGAATGGGCCTTGGGAGCGGGGAGTAATTTAACCAGCCATAGCCCCAGATGTTTCAGGATGGCCTTGATGACCTCCCGGTCTTGGATAAAGCTGAGGATCCGCATGATTCCCCCACACTTCGGGCAGGTCAGGGGATCGACCTCGTAGATTTTTTGAATGAGCCGGGCCCAGTTTTTCCGATAGCGGTTTCATCCTGGGGAAATATACGCTGCCCGCAGAAGACCTGGAATCCGGAATGACGCCAGTTGGAAAGCATGGCGATATGGTCTTTGGTAATCCTCCCTTTGACCAGGATTTCTTCATCGAAGGTTTTATCCCCGACCTTGGGGCTCCTCCGGCTAACCCTT
>JAPLIW010000063.1 GCA_026388915.1 Deltaproteobacteria bacterium | reverse complement strand
GGGAAAACCAGCCGCCGAAAAACTTCCCCAACTATGCCGCGGGAACGTGGGGACCGGCTGAGGCGAGTCAGTTGTTGGAGCAGGAAGGGAGGAGATGGATCACCTCCTGAAGGACAAATCCGAATGCCAGAAGCTGTTTATCCGCAGATTGCGCAGAAATATACAGGTAACAAATAGAATTGGATTGGCGGCGCAAGAAAGGCCTTATTAGGCTTCCCCAGACGTCCGTGTCGGATTTCGAATTTTTAATCAAAGGGCAAAGCGGGGGATCGTGATGAAAGGATCACCTTTCAGAGGAAAGGGAAAATGGGCCATCGGAATCGACCTGGGAGGAACGAAGACGATCGTGGGCCAGGTCGACGGGCAGGGGAAAGTCCGGCGGAAGCTCCTGCTTCCCACCAACGCCCCGAAGGGGCCGGCGTCGGTCAAACAAGCGATCGCCAGTGCGGTTCAAACCCTGCTGAAGGGTGCCGGCAGCCTGCCCGCGGGGATCGGGGTCGGAGTCGCCGGTCAGGTGGATGCACGGAAGGGGGCGGTGTTTTTTGCCCCCAACCTGGGCTGGCGCGACGAGCCTCTTGGGGAGGACCTGGCAAAAGCCACCGGACTTCCGGTCCGGGTCGAAAACGACGTCCGGGCGGCGACCCGGGGGGAATGGCTTTATGGCGCGGGGCGGGGATGCGACGATCTCATCTGCCTTTTCGTGGGAACCGGAATCGGGGGCGGGGTGGTCAGCGGAGGCCGGCTTTTAGCCGGCTGCTCGAACACGGCCGGAGAGCTGGGCCATATCACCATCGACCTAGACGGCCCTTCCTGCCGTTGCGGCAACCGGGGTTGCCTGGAGGCTCTGGCCGGAGGATGGGCCATTGCCCAGCAGGCCCGGGAGTGGGCGACCTCCGACCCGGAGGCCGGGGGGTTTATCCTTAGAATGGTGGAAGGACAACCGGAGAAGATCACCGCAAAGATCGCGGCCGATGCCGCCAAGGCCGGAGATCCACTGGCTCTCTCTCTCTTTGAACGGGTGGCCGGGGCCCTGGCCGCCGGGGCTGCCGGATTGGTCAACGCCTTCAACCCCTGCCGCATGATTCTTGGGGGGGGAGTCATCGAAGGATGCCCTTGGCTGGTCAAAAAGGTCGCTGAGGGGCTGGAGGAGCGGGCTTTGCCGGCGGCTCTGGCCTCTTTGCGCGTGGTACGCTCCCGGCTTCGCCAGAATGCGGCGGTGGTGGGTTCCGCCGCCCTGGTCCTGCACCCCTCGAAAAAAACTTAGTCCTTCTCTTTCACGTATCGGATAATAGCCTTACATTGGCTCTCACCGTCCAGTCCGGCCTCGGCCATAACCTGGTCGGCCTGCCCGCTGCCCAGATAATGGCCCTTCTGGAAAGGATGGAGGGAGTGCCTGCGCCCCCCTTTGGAGAGGATCCAGCGGTCCAGGGTGGGCAGGGTGAAGCCGGTGATTCCCATGGCCTCCCTGGCGCGGTCCTCGGGGAATATCTTTTCCTGCTCCGCGGGAGGAAGGAGATCGAAGAGCTCCGCGCTGGCCACGTAGTAGGCATCTACATCAATCCCTTCCTTCTTCAGGAGAAGCAGGGCGTGTTCGACAAAAGCATAGCCCACTTCGCTTCCCTGGAGAACGATCGTCCCCGCCCGCTGACTCTGAGCACGGTGTAAGAGATACACGCCTGAGGCGGCCGCCGTTGCCGGAGCAAGTCCCAGGGCCAGACGGTCGATCACTTTTTCACTGGGCCGGGTGACAAAGGGAGCGATCACCGCGGGTCTTTTGGCCAGGGCAGCGGAAACCAGCGGCCACATCTCCGGGGGGTCCCAGGGGGTAAGAGTGATTAAGGTCCCCAGGGGGAAATTCCCCTGAAGGAGCTGAAGGGCCTGGGGATCGGCGTGGGTGGGCCCGTCCTCGCCAGTCTTCACGCCCGCGTGGGCGCAGACCAGGATCATGGGCCGGTAGGGCTCTTGAGCGATGGCCTGCCGGGACTGGTTGCCGATGGAATGCAGGCGGGCGGCGATGTGTCCCAGGGGGGCGATGAAAGCGCTGTAGGAGGACCCGACCCCGACGTGATTCCCGAAGGTGGAAATCCCGGCCAGGATTCCGGAAATGGCATCCTCGCAGATGCCGCCGATGGAGAGAAGCCGGGCCCCCGGGTTGGTGGAAGCGTTGTAGTAGCCTTCGGGAAAACCCTGGGCGGCCGCGTTCACGCTGGT
>JAPLIW010000884.1 GCA_026388915.1 Deltaproteobacteria bacterium | reverse complement strand
TTTAAAAAAAACAATTCCCATGATGTTCTTGTGCACCATCTACAGGCTGCCCCGACGAGGCGACCGGACAAAGCCAACTACATTCCCATAGCATTGGATCGCTAAGGCGTTTATTCTCGCCCGCCGGCCTTCTTGAGCATTTGGAAAATCTTGTTATGATTTGCCAGCTTTATTTGGAGCCCCGAAACCTCCGAATTCGGCAGTCCTCTGCATTCAGGTGACAGAAGGTCCCATCAGACCCGCAAGCAGCTCACCCAGTGATTGGGCTCCACCGCTTTAAGCTCCGGGACCTCCCTGCCGCATTCCTCCCAGGCGTCATTGCATCTTGGGTGAAACACGCAGCCGGAGGGGGGATTCAGTGGGCTGGGTACCTCTCCTTTCAGGATTATGGGTGCCCGGCTGGCCTCGACCACCGGGTCGGGGATAGGCACAGCGGACAGCAAAGCACGGGTGTAAGGGTGGATCGGCTTCTCGTATAACTCATTCCTTCCGGTAATTTCCACAATCTTGCCGAAGTACATGACAGCCACCCAGTGGCTTATGTGGCGGACCACGGATAGGTCGTGGGCAATGAATAGGTAGGTAAGGCCGAACTTTTCCTGCAATTCTTCCAGGAGGTTGATGATTTGGGCTTGGATGGAAACATCGAGAGCGGAGACCGGCTCATCGCAGATGATTAGGTTCGCCTCCATTGCCAACGCCCGGGCAATCCCAACCCGCTGGCGCTGGCCGCCGCTCAGCTCATGGGGATAACGAGAGGACAAAGAAGGATTCAGCCCCACTGTGGAAAGAAGGTAGGCTACCCGTTCTCTCAGCTTTTGGCGGTTGGCCACCAGCTTGAACACTTTCGGTCCCTCTCCGATAATCTGCCCTATGTTCATTCTTGGGTTCAGGGAGCTGAAGGGGTCCTGGAAAATAATCTGCATCCTCGGGCGGATGGCCCGCAGGGCTGCTCCTTCCATCCGGGTCAAGTCTTTTCCTTCGAATATGACCTCGCCCGAAGTGGGCCGTTCCAACTGAAGAATGCATCGTCCGGTGGTGGTTTTCCCGCAACCCGATTCGCCCACCAACCCCAGAGTCTCTCCCCGGCGGATGGAAAAACTGACGCCATCTACGGCTTTGATTTCCCCGATGACTGTCCGCAGGATCATCGCAGATGTCAGGGAAAAATGCTTTTTCAAGTTACGGACCTCCAGTATAACCCCGTCTGAAAGCCGTTCCTTTGCCCTATTCTCTCCGTCCGGCAGGATCTCTTGTATGGAGGAATGACCCTCCATTCAAACCTCCTCGATTCGGCATAAAAATGTTTTCGCAAGAGGGGAAAATATCTTATTGCCATACCCGCAATACAGGATTCCCTCTGCGAAATCCCATCCTATGGAAGTCGTTACGATTGGCTATTGAAAATCGGGAAACGGCATTTTTTTAAAACTCACGAGCCCGGTCCTTAATTTCCTCTCAAAAGATCTTCCATCCAGCATGCGCTGAGATGACCCGCCCCCATATCCCGGAGCTTCGGGCTCTCCTGGGCGCAAAGATCCCCCGCAAACTTGCAACGGGGCCTGAAACTGCATCCTCGGGGGAGATTTGCAAGATCTGGCGGTTGTCCTTCGATGGGGTCCAGCTTAGCCTTGCGCGGTTCGTCCAGTCGCGGCACGGAATGAAGGAGCCCAAGGGTATAAGGATGCCGGGGGTTATGATAAACCTCTCTGGACATCCCGCTTTCAACCACCTTCCCCGCGTACATTACATTCACCCGGTCGGCGTAGCGAGCTACGACCCCCAAGTTATGCGTAATGATGACCATGGCCACTTTCAGCCGCTGAGAGCTTTTTTTCAGCAATTCAAGGATCTGGGCTTGAATGGTTACATCCAGGGCTGTTGTCGGTTCATCGGCGAGAATCAGGTTGGGGTCACAGCTCAGGGCCATCGCGATCATCACCCGCTGGCGCATTCCTCCGCTGAATTGGTGAGGATATTGGCCCAATCTCTTTTGGGGGTCCGGGATACCCACCATTTTCAAAAATTCAACGGAGCGGCTCTCCGCCTCAGGCAGGTTCAAGTTCAAATGTTCTTCCATGGTTTCCGTGAGCTGACGGCCGATCGTCAACACCGGATTGAGGCAGGTCATCGGCTCCTG
>JAPLIW010000328.1 GCA_026388915.1 Deltaproteobacteria bacterium | reverse complement strand
AGGATATAAGGGAATTTCAAAAGTGGAGGGCAAGGCGGTTTCACGCTTGTCCTCCCCCAGTTTTTTGTGCATGTTGAGCTTCCCCCCCCTCTTCCCGCAGTCTTCTGCGCGAAGGGTTCTTTTCTCAAAAACTGGGGGGGAAGGGCGATTCTCTCTTGCCGGGAATACAAAGATCATGTTAGAAAAGAATTAATTCGGACCCGCCGGGAGGAAGAAATGACCCGGTTTTTTTACCCATCAACAACACCAAACAATAAACTCTCCCTGGTTCGCTCGCTATGACTCGTGAAGAACGAAAGATCGTCGCCCTCACCGGCTGCTCCCATGCCCTCAGCCATGGGTACCTCTTGGTCTTTCCCGCTGTTCTCCTTCTCCTGAAGGAAGAATTCTCCATCGGATACCTGGGACTGGGGATCATCGGGAATATCATGACCTTTGCCTACGGGCTGGGCGCTCTGCCGGGGGGGATGATCTACAACCGCTTCGGTCCAAGGAAGCTCTACCTCTTTTGCTTCCTGGGGTCGACGCTCGCTTCTCTGCTGGTTGCCGCCTCCCCCAACTTGATTCTCTTCACCGCCGGGTTGGCCGTTCTCGGGGCGCTGGGGAGCGTGTATCATCCCCTGGTCAATGTGTTGATCATTTCCAAGGTGAAGCAGTATGGGGTCGCGCTGGGGATTCATGGGGGCGCGGGGAATATCGGCGTGGCCCTGGCTCCGGTCATTGCCGGTTTTATCGGCTCGCAATGGGGATGGCGGTGGGCCTATATCTTTTTTTGCGTCCCGGGGATTCTGCTCTCCCTGTGGTCCCTTTCCGTGGACATGTCCACCCCGAAGAAAGAAGAGGGAGCGGCATCTTCGGGGCAGGATTCCGCCCCGTCAACCTCTGGGAGGGGAAACAGGGTCTGGCTCTATTTCACCCTTCCCCTAACCCTCCTTTACCTAATGAATTGCCTGCAGAGTTTCGGTTTCCACGGGTCCGTCACTTTCCTGCCCACCTACCTTGCCAAGCACTCCTCCTTTCAGATCCTCTCCTGGGACAGCGTGGCCGTGGGGGGGATGTTATCCGGTCTGGCCCTGCTCATGGGTGTCTTCGGACAATACACCGGGGGCGTTCTCGGACAAAAACCCCATCTGGCAAGAAACCTGGTCTTGGTTACGGCGGCCGGCTTTCCCTTCATCGCCCTCATGTCCTTGGTCCGCAATATTCCCCTCATGGCCATGGCCCTGGTCTTCTTTTTCTTTAATTTCGCCCTTCAGCCGATGATGAATGTGCTGCTGGCTCACAACACCAGGCCGGAAATGCGGGGAACGGCTTTCGGCATCTATTTCTTCGCCGCTTTCGGCCTCGGGTCCCTGGCGGCCAGCTTCTCCGGATACATCGCCCAGCGGTTCGGGCTCCCCTGGATTTTCCTGGGATTGAGCGGGGGGGTGCTTCTGGCCGCGGTTTTATCGGTTTTTTTCATGCGGATCATGAACCGCCAAAACATTTCATTCGGAAGGGAGACGGGAAACAAAAAACCCTTGTGATCTTCCCGTCCAGAAGTCGTGGCGGACCGCAGGGGTGGTTCGCGAACCGTTCCCACAGCCGATCCTGTTTTCTTGGGGAACGCCTGGTTTTGTTCCTCTTCCATTATGGAGAGAAAGATTTCATAAGGGCACAAATACGCTATTGAAAGGAGAATCAAAATGATCACCGGAATCGACCATGTCCACTTCATCTGCGGGGATGTGGAAAAGACAGTGAAGTACTTCGAGGAGGTCTTCGACGGGAAGATCGAATCCCGGGGAGAGCTGCGGGGTTACCCCATGGTGCGATTGCACGCCTACGGGATTCCCATCAATATCATGGGGACCGATCCCAAGGCGGGGACGCTGGTGGCGGGCAAGGGAAGCCGCGGGCTGGACCATTTCGGCTTTCGGGTCAAAGACCTGGAAAAGACCGTGGAGGAGCTCAAAAAACGGGGTGCCAAGTTCAGTATCGACCCCTCCGCGGGTTCTGCGGGCGTGAAATACGCCTTCCTGGAAGGACCGGAGGGGATCCGCATCGAGCTCGTGGACCGAGGATAAGGATAGCCAGGAACAGGCGGTATTCAAAATTTCAAGGAGGCTGATCATGAAAGGATCTTCGGCAATCGCTCATATCCTTAAAAAAGAGGGGGTTGATAATCTATTCTGTTTCCCGGTGAATTCCCTGATCGACGCCGCCGCGGAGCTGGGCATCCGGCCGATCATGGCCTGTACCGAGCGGACTGTGGTAGGAATGGCGGATGGTTATACCCGGGTGAATAACGGGAAACGGATCGGGGTCTGCGCGGTGCAGCAGGGGCCCGGTGTTGAAAATACCTTCGGGGGAGTAGCGCAGGCGTTTTCCGACTCCTCCCCCATCCTGGTCTTTCCCGGCGGCCCTCCGCAATCACGGCAGGGAAGCCTTCCCACTTTCGACCCGCTGCCGAGTGTTCAGCATGTGGCTAAATGGGTCGCAAGGATCAATCAGCCTCCTCGAATTCCTGAATTCCTGAGACGGGCCTTCACCTATCTCCGAATGGGCAGGCCGGGACCGGTTGTCCTGGAGCTTCCCCAGGATGTGGCCCTGGCCG
>JAPLIW010000649.1 GCA_026388915.1 Deltaproteobacteria bacterium | reverse complement strand
GGGGGGATTTCTGCGAGCCGCCAACTCCCAGGCTAAGCTTATCATTCTGGTTGCGCCTATGCCGCGCTTTGTAATCTGCGGATGAAGAGTTTCGAATTTTTATAATTCCCTGAACAAGAACAAAAATTGAAATTATCTCATTTTTCCCTTGACAAAAAATCCCGTTATTTTATATATAAAAGTGACAGTTGATTCATATATCTAAAAAAGATTCTTTCCATGGTTGACCTAAAGGGCAAGACCGACATCATAACCGGGGCCAGCTCGGGAATCGGGGCAGCGCTGGCGGTTGCTTTCTCGCAAAAAGGGGCCAACCTTACTTTGGCGGCCCGGCGGTCGGACCGGCTGAAAGAGGTGGCTCAAAAATGTCCGGGAGGGGTTTTAACCCTTGCCGCGGACCTCACCCGGGATTCCGATCGAAGGAAGATCTTCCAGCAAACCCTGGAGAGTTGGGGGCGGGTTGATATCCTGGTGAATAACGCCGGGTTGGGCATCTACGGGGATTTTCTTTCGATCGGCGAGGAGGACTGGCGGCAGATCTTCGAAGTCAACCTCTTTGCCCTGGTCTTCATGACCCGGGCGGTTCTGCCCCATATGCAGTCCCGGGGGAGCGGGATCATCGTCAACATGGCCTCCATCGGAGGGCTCATCTCCCATTCCGACAAAGTGACTCCCTATGTGGCCAGCAAGCATGCGGTGGTCGGGTTTTCCCGCGGACTGGCCAAGGACCTGGCGGGAAGCGGAATCCGGGTACTGGCCGTTTGCCCCCATCTGACCGACACAGAGTTCTTCACCGCCTCCCCGGGTGCCCCGGAGATGGCTCCCGTCGTGGAAAAATTCAAGAGCTTTATGGACCGCCCCGAGGATGTGGCCCGGGGGATTCTGGAGCAACTGGACTCGGACCGTTTGATTGTTTTCCCCACCGTCAAGCCGGCTCGGGCTTACGAAAAACAAAAAGATATTTAATCCTACAGCGAATTTTTCGTCATTCCCGTGAAAACGGGAATCCAGGAGATAGATTTTGGCTCAATAAAAACCAAAAAACCACTGGATACCCGCTTCCGCGGGTATGACGGAGGGAGTGGAAGTACTTTTTTGGCGGGGACAGTAACCTTATTTCCAAAAGGTTCGCTGTAGTATTAAGAAGGGGAGGGAATGAGATGAGGGCAGAGGGTTCATGAAAACGAAAAGAGTCGAAACCGCCCTCTTGATTGGCGGAGGATCCGGCATGGGCCGGGCCTCGGCCGTTGAATTGGGCAGCCATGGGGTCCGGGTCTTTGTGGCCGACCTCAACCTGGCGGCGGCCGAAGAAACGGCGCAGGCGATTGCCGGGAGGAAAGGTCAATCCGAAGCCTTCTCCGTGGATGTCTCCAGCAGCGAATCGGTCTCTTCTTTATTCCGGGAATTACGTGATCGGGCCGAGCGCCTGGATCTGCTGGTCCACTCGGCGGCGATTCTGGGCCGGACCGTCTTCGTCGAAGACATGACCGATGAAGAATGGAGGCAGATGGTGGCGATCAACCTCGACGGAGTTTTTTACTGCTGTCGCGAGGCGGTTCGCTGGATGAAGATCCACAAGTCAGGACGGATCATCCTTTTCAGCTCCGTTGCCTCCCTGACTCCCACTCCCGGAGCCCTGCATTACAGCGCGGCCAAGGGAGGGATCAATATGTTGGGCAAGACCCTGGCCCAGGAAGTGTCCAAATACAACATCCGGGTAAATGTGATCGCTCCCGGCTACGTCGAAACGTCCATGCTAAAGGATCTGCCCGAAGGGTTCTCCGATTACATCCTCAAGAGGACTCCACTCCGGCGCCTGGGGGAGGTACAGGAGATCGCCAGTCTGGTTTCTTTTCTGGCATCCCCGGAAGCGGATTTTTTTACCGGACAGATTATCAGCCCCAACGGGGGCCTGGTGATTTAACCGCCCCCACCCTTACCCTCCCCCGCGAGGGGGATAGTCGGAAACTTAAGGACCTGGAATTCTCACAATAGGCATAAGTCTCGGTTATTTGTCATTCCGGCGAAAGCCGGAATCCAGAAGGAGGCATTGAATAAGCAGCCCGCCGTATACATTCTGGCGAGTAAGAGGAATGGCACGCTCTATGTAGGAGTAACTTCAGATTTGGTCAAGAGAGTATGGGAGCACAAAAATAATATGATGGAAGGGTTTACCAAACAATACAACGTCCCTGAGTTGGTTTGGTACGAACTACATGAGAGCATGGAATCCGCAATCGTTCGAGAGAAGAAATTAAAGGATTGGAAACGCGCTTGGAAACTGAAATTAATCGAAAGTAAGAATCCGGAGTGGCTTGATTTGTTTGATACAATTGTTTGACTGGATTCCGGCTTTCGCCGGAATGACGAAATGCATAGGATAGCTCTTATGCCCACAAGGGGGGTAGGTTGGAAGGGAGTAAAATGGCAGGAGACGGAAAATGAAGACGGAATACACCCGGATTTTGGTTGATCCCCGGGGCGACATATGCTGGGTGACCATCCATCGGCCCGAAGACCGGAACTCCATCGACACGGTGCTCATGAAGGAACTGGAGCAGTTCCTCAGGGAAGTAGAGAAGACGCCGGCCAGGGCGATCGTATTTACCGGCTCGGGCGAGACCCATTTCATTGGCGGGGCCGATGGGATCGAGATGATGCAGTGCGGCCCCCAAGGGGCCCGGGCTTTTTCCTCCCGGATCCAGAAACTCTTCAACCGCATGGAAGCCTCCCCCTTGATCCTGGTGGCGGCCATCAACGGCTTTTGTTTCGGCGGGGGGTTTGAATTCGCCATGGCCTGCGACCTTCGGGTGGCCAGCGAGGAAGCCCGGATCGGACTCCCGGAGGTGAAGGTCGGGATCATTCCCGGCGGGGGGGGGACCCAACGGCTTCCCCGCCTGGTGGGAATGGGGCGGGCTATGGAAATGATTCTCAGCGGGAAGCTCTACAAGGGAAGGGAAGCCCTGGGAGCGGGGCTGGTCCATTCGGTGGTTGCCCCGGACCAGCTCTTGAAGGAGGCGGAGAGGATTCTGGAGCCTATTCTCCGCAATCCCCAGCACGCCCTGTCCCAGGCCAAAAAGGCGGTTCGGGCCTCGCAAAACACAACGCTGGCCAAAGGCCTGCAGGTCGAGAGTGCGGTCTTCAGCCGGTGTTTCTCTCATGATTATTTTTTGGAACTGATGCGCAAACAACTGAAGGAAGGAACCCTGAAGACCACGGTCAAGCTCCCCAAGTGGGTGCTTGAAGAAAGGAAGAAGAAATCATGAAGGTGCTGGGAATCGCCGGGAGCCTGCGGCCCCAGAGTAACACCCTTTACTACGTGAAAACGGCCCTGGGGGTGCTCGAAGGGCAGGGGATTCAGACCGAGCTCATCTCCCTCCAGGGGAAGGAGATCAAGCCCTGCACGGGCTGTTACGATTGCACCCGGCAAGGGCGATGCACCATCGAGGGGGACGATTTTGATGAAATCCTGGAGAAGATGCGGACGGCCGAGGGGTTAATCCTGGGATCGCCGGTCTATCTCAGCTCCGTGGTCCCCCAGATGATGGCCCTCCTGGGCCGGGCGACCTTCGTGGCCTACTGGAACAACAAGTTTCTGACCGGGAAGGTGGGTGGGCCGATCACCGTGGCCCGGAGAGCGGGCCACAACATGGCCTTCTCCCAGCTCCTACTCTGGTTTTTCATCAACGGCCTCATCGTGCCGGGTTCCACCTACTGGAACGTAGCCACCGCGGGCACCGGCGGCGCG
>JAPLIW010000198.1 GCA_026388915.1 Deltaproteobacteria bacterium | reverse complement strand
GCCCTGATCGAGGAATTCAAATGGAATCGCCAGAATCTGGCCGGGGCTTTCTCCCTCTACACGTTCATGTACAGCTTTCTGGGGATCCTCCTCGGCAGGCTGACCGATCGCTTCGGCCCGAAGATTGTCCTCCTCTGCGGGAGCATTTGCCTGGGTCTGGGAATCGGTTTGATCAGCCAGGTCAAGGCCCCCTGGCATCTCTACGTGGTGTACGGCCTTCTGGCTTCCTGGGGAATGAGCGCCACCTACATTACCGCAAATCCTCTCATTGTGAAATGGTTCATCGAGAAAAGAGGGCTGGCCGTGGGGATCGCCCAGTCCGGGCTGGGAGTAGGAATCATCGTTGTTCCTCCCGTCGCCGGCGCCATGATCTCCGCCCTGGGCTGGCAAAAGGCGATCATCCTTCTGGGGGCTTCGGTTTTTGCGGTTTTGTTCACCACCGCCTTCTTCCTCATCAGCCACCCGGAGAAAGTCGGCCTGTTGCCGGACGGCCGGGAACCCGCTCCCCCGGGCGGGCCGCAAAGCCCGGGCATGAAAAATATCTTTCAGGAGGTCAACTGGACGGCGGCGGAAGCCATTCACAC
Organism: Deltaproteobacteria bacterium; assembly: GCA_026388915.1. Lineage (GTDB taxonomy): Bacteria > Desulfobacterota > SM23-61 > SM23-61 > SM23-61 > SM23-61. The sequence continues at coordinate 1,874 of JAPLIW010000198.1, read as the reverse complement.
CCGGTCCTTCTGGGTGCTGACGGCGCTCTTTTTCTGTACCTGGCTTCTGGTCTTCCTCCCTCTGGTTCATCTGGTCATTTTTGCTCTGGACATCGGCCTTTCACAGAAGTCAGCCCTGTTAGCCCTGGGCTTCCTCGGCGGTTCGTCCACCATCGGCCGTCTGATGATGGGCTATGTTTCCGACCGGATCGGGAGGAAGCGCACCCTGGGCTTGAACCTCGCCCTGCAGGTCTTTTCCTGGCTCTGGATCCTAAGCACCGACAGCGCCTGGATGCTGATCGCCTTCGCGGTCTTTTTCGGGTTTTCCTACGGAGGGGTGAGCGCGGTCTTTCCGTCGATCGTGGGGGATTATTTCGGGCGGCTCAAGGCCGCCTCGGTGATCGGCGCCATTTTCACCATTGCCGGAGTTGCGGCCGCTTTCGGGCCCGTCGTCGGAGGGTACATCCATGACTTGACGCACAGTTACAGGCTGGCTTATCTGCTGGGGGCCCTGACCAACCTCTTGGCCCTTATCTTCTTGTTCCTTTCAAAACCACCAAAGAAGTGAGCGGTGAGGGGCAAGGGATAAGTGGAGAAAGAACATTGCTTTTACTACTCACTACTTACTACTCACCATTTGCTACTCACGGTTCTTAATTCGGCCAGGAAAATTCCGCCCAGGATCAGGCCCGCGCCCATCCATCCCCACAGCCCCATCCTTTCGCCCAGCCAGAACCAGGCAAAAAGGGCGGCAAAAACCGGCTCCATGGATAATATGATGGCCGTGCGGGTCGGCGTGGTCCGGGCCTGGGCCCAGGTCTGCCCCAGGTAGGCCAGGACCGTGCAGGATACGGCCAGGTAGGTAGCCGCTCCCCAGACCCCCAGGGGGACCGTTAAATCGAGTTTGCCGGTCAGGCTGACCCACCCCAAGCTTCCGAGGCAGCAAGTGACCAGTTGAACGAAAGTGAGCCAGAAGGTATCTACCCCCGGCGAGTAACGGCCCAGGGCCAGGATGTGGGCGGCCCAGAAAACCGCACAGATCAGAGTGAGGAAGTCTCCCCAATTAAAAGGCAGGGCCTGAGCCGGGTCGGCAGAGGTCAGGAGGTAAAGCCCGAAGAAAGCCAGGCCCGCCCCCACCAGGGCCAGACGGGGAGGCAGATGTCGAAAGACCAGGATGGACAAGAGGGGAACGAGGATGACATTCAGTCCGGTGATGAAGCCGCTTCGCGAAGCGGTGGTGAAAACCAGCCCCCAAGCCTGGGTGAAAAAGGCGATGAAAAGAAAAAAGCCGATGAGGATCCCCGGTTTCAGCAACTCCCCGGACCAGGTCTTCCGCCGCCTCCATCCGACGGGCAGGAGGACCAGGCAGGCCAGGAAGAAGCGGATGAAGAGAAGGTTCTCGGGCGGGGTTTCACCCAGCGCCTCCTTGATAATCGCGAAAGAGGTCCCCCAGAAAACAGAGACCCCGAGGAGGACGGCATCAGCGGCAAGGTGAGACGGGGGTTTTTTCTTCAGCAAAGACGGCCTCGGGTACGGAAATGAGTTTCATTGTACCAACGGCCGAACCCGCCGATCAATCGGAATCGACAAACCAGTTGACTCGCCTCCAAACCCTATGCTATCCAGAAACAGATTTCATGGGACACAGATGAACACAGATAAACACAGATGAAAAACCTAACATCAATAAATAATCCACCCTCTAACATCCTTTTCCAATTAATCCCTATTTATCCATATCCTATGATTTTTGGCTTGGATTTTACGCATTTTTATCTGTGTTCATCTGTGTTTATCTGTGTCCAATAAGGTTTCGTTATGAACCGATTTGCCGCCTCCCGCATGCAAAGAATCGAGCAGTCCGGCATCCGGCGGATGATGGAAAAGGCCATGGT
>JAPLIW010000269.1 GCA_026388915.1 Deltaproteobacteria bacterium | reverse complement strand
CGGGTGCGCGAGGGTTCCCTTTCTTCGGCTCCATTGATTTACCTTGACAATTAGGGGTTGCAATTCTAGAATTCCCACCGACATAATATTCTAACCTTTCGAACACAGGACAAAGCCCTGAATCTTAAATGATTCAGGGGGTAAGGGGAAGGGGTGAAGCGTTGAACAATGACCAACTGAGCAGCGCGGTATGGTTCGGGCTGGGACTGGCGGTGTGCCTGGGCTCCCTGCAGTACAAGTTGGGAACCCCGGCGTCTCCGGGAACCGGGTTCATGCCCTTTTTGACCGGAGTGGCCATCTGTTTCTTTTCCGGCATCGGCCTGATCCAGGCAACTCTCCGCAAAAAACAGGGAGAGGGATGGGTTCCCCTGCTCAGAGGAGTAGTCTGGAAAAATGCCCTGGTTATCCTTATTTCCCTTCTGGCCTATGCCCTTCTCCTGAAGCCCCTGGGATTCGTCATCACCACCGCCGTTTTCATCGCCTTCTTGCTCCGGGCGATCGTTCCCCAGCGGTGGTCCCTAGTGATCGCCTGCAGCATTCTGACCGCGCTGGGCTCATATCTCATTTTTGAAGTCTGGCTCAAGGCCCAACTCCCCAAGGGCCCTCTGGGAATCTGACCGATGGATTTCATCAACAGCGCATTGCTGGGTTTCCAGGTGGCTTTCCAGCCCGTCAATCTCTTCTTTTGTTTCATGGGGGTGCTTACCGGGACCCTGGTGGGAGTCCTTCCCGGTCTGGGCCCGGTCGCCGCCATGTCTCTCCTTCTGCCGACGACTTTCCATGTGTCTCCGGTGTCGGCCATCATCATGCTGTCCGGGATCTACTACGGGGCCATGTACGGAGGTTCCACGACCTCCATCCTGGTGAACATTCCCGGGGAGGCGGCCTCCGTCGTTACCTGCCTAGATGGATACCAGATGGCCCGCCAGGGAAGGGCCGGCCCGGCCCTGGGGATCTCCGCCTTTGGCTCCTTCATCGCCGGCACCCTCTCCATCGTGGGGTTGATGCTCATCGCCCCCCCGCTGGCCGCCATGGCCCTCAAGTTCGGTCCCCCGGAGTATTTTTCCCTGATGATTATGGGGCTGACCGTACTCACCTTTCTGGCCAGCGGGCCCATGTGGAAAGCCCTGCTCATGGCCGCTTTCGGCCTCTTCCTGGGCTGCATGGGCATGGACAACATGACCGCCTCCTACCGCTTTACCTTCGACATCCTGGAACTCTCCGACGGGGTGGGTCTGGTCCCCGTGGTCATGGGCCTCTTCGGGATCTCCGAAGTCATGCTCAATGTGGAGCAATCCATGGAGCGAACCGTCCTGCAGGCCAAAATCCAGCATCTCCTCCCGAACCGGAAAGACTGGGCGGCCTCCCTGGGTCCGATCACCCGCGGAACGGTCCTGGGTTTTTTCCTCGGTGTTCTTCCGGGCGGAGGGGCGGTGATTTCCTCCTTTGTATCCTATGCCATCGAAAAGAAGATCTCTCGACACCCGGAAAAATTCGGGACCGGGATGATCGAAGGAGTGGCCGGCCCGGAGGCGGCCAACAACGCGGCCACGGGCGGAGCTTTCATTCCCCTCCTCTCCCTGGGCATCCCGGCCAACGCGGTCATGGCCCTGCTCCTGGGCGCTTTCATCATCCACGGGGTGCAGCCCGGCCCCATGCTGGTGAAGGAACATCCCCAACTCTTCTGGGGCGCGGTGACCAGCATGTACATGGGGAACGTCATGCTCCTGATCCTGAACCTTCCGCTGATCGGGCTCTGGGTCCGGATCCTCAAGGTCCCCTACCCCATCCTCTTCCCGCTGATCCTCCTTTTCTGTCTGATCGGCTGTTACAGTCTGAACAACAGCGTTACCGAAGTATTGGTCATGGTCCTCTTCGGGTTGATTGGGTACGCATTTAAAAAGTTCCAGTACGAGGCCGCCCCTCTGGTTCTCGCTCTCGTTCTGGGCCCGATGATGGAAAACAGCCTGCGTCAGGCCCTGCTCATGTCCGCGGGAAGCCCGGTTATTTTCTTCGAGCGGCCCATATCGGCCATCCTCATGGGAACCGCCCTTTTTCTCCTGATCTTCCCGCTCATCCCCAAATTTCACAAGAAGAGACCCGCCTTTGGAGAATAAAATTACAAATGACAAGCTCCAAATCCCAAATTCCAGGCAAAGATATTTGTTTGCCCTATCGACTCCCTCCCCCTCGAGAGGCTGTGTCATAATTCGTCATTCCCGCGAAGGCGGGCATCCAGGGGGCTCAAATCATGAATAAAATCGCTACTGGATTCCCGCTTTCGCGGGAATGACGGCTCTTTTTTCTAATTACGACACAGTCTCCGATGGGGGAGGGCTTCGTCGTGAGCTCCCTTCGGTCTGAGCTCAGGGTCGAAGACAGCCGAACGGTTAGGGTGGGGGTGGAAAAGGGATCGTCCCCCTCCCCTTCATCCCCTCCCGCCAGGGGAGGGAAAATTTAGCTTTTTACAAGATGATCAAATTTGGGCTTTGAATTTTTTTGGGGATTGGGTGCTTGGGATTGAAATTTATTTATTCTCTTGTAGGCAATTTACGGATTCGCAAGTACAATGGAGACAAGTTTTAAGAAACCACGACCTAGAGGGGGAATATGAGGGAAAAGAGAAAGGTCATCATTGCCACGGCCTCCTGGCACCCGGACGAGGTCAGGATGGTGGAAGAGGCCGGAGCCACGGTGAAGGTTATCCCGGACAAAGCGGATGATCTCTACCGCTCCGAAGTCAATTCGGCCGACGGCTTGATCGTCGGA
>JAPLIW010000061.1 GCA_026388915.1 Deltaproteobacteria bacterium | reverse complement strand
ATGGACCGGGTGTTAACCAGGTCGGACCAGATGATCACCGTCCGGGGGATCAACGTCTTCCCCGAGAAGGTCCAGGAAGTCCTTGCTTCTTTCAAGGGGGTCGGGCCCGGCTACACGACGTCGGTTTCCAAGAAGAAGGGAATGAACGACCAGTTGAAGATTGAGATCGAAGCTTCTACGGAGATTATGAGCGCCACCGAAGAACGAAGAGAAGCCCTTCGGGATGCTCTTCACCTGGCCCTGAGGAGGGCAATCGGGCTCAGGGTGGAAGTCGAATTAAAGAGCGCATGAAGCTCATAGCTGATAGCTCATAGCAAAGGACTCTAACCATGAGCTATGAGCCATGAGCCATGAACGGTCTTAAAGGCTATGCTGATCGAGGAGACGATGCGGAAAATGAAAACATTCATGCCTGGCTTCAAATCAGATGATGAGCTTAGAGCGTTTCAAATGGAAGGACTGAAGTGGACGCTGAAACATGCCTATAAGGGGTCGCCATTCTATCGGAAGAGGATGGACGAGAGCCGGGTCCGGCCGGGGGCGATTCGTTCCCTGGAAGACATTCAGAAACTCCCGTTCACGACCGCCGATGACCTGAGAGAAGGATACCCCTTCCCCCTCCTTTCCGTTCCCCTGGAGAAGATCATCCGGATTCATGCCTCCTCGGGAACCACGGGGAAGAGAAAGGTCCTTGGTTACACCGAAAAAGATATTTCGGATTGGGCCGACATGTTCGCCCGCTGTTATGAAATGGCGGGTCTCAGCCGGGAGGACCGGGTGCAAGTGGCCGTGGGATACGGCCTCTGGACCGCGGGCGCCGGCTTCCAAATGGGGGTGGAGCGCTTCGGAGCCATGGCCGTCCCCGTGGGCCCCGGGAACCTGGACATGCACTGCGAGATCATGGTGGACCTCCAGACCACGGTCTTCTGCTGCACCGCCTCCATGGGCCTGCTCATGGCCGAAGAAATCAAGAAACGGGGCCTCCAGGAAAAAATCAATTTGAAGAAAGTCATCTTCGGGGCCGAACGGCACAGCGATGCCATGCGGCGGAATATCAAAGAGTACCTGAGGGCGGAAGACACTTTTGACATCCCGGGTCTGACCGAGCTCTACGGGCCGGGGACCGGCCTGGAGTGCAAGGCCCATGAAGGCATTCACTACTGGGCCGACTATTATTTGCTGGAGATCATCAACCCGGAGACCTTGAAGCCGTCGTTACCCGGGGAAGTGGGAGAAATGGTGGTCACCACCCTGCGGAAGGAGGCCACTCCCCTGATTCGCTACCGGACTCGCGACCTCACCCGGCTGATTCCCGGGCGGTGCTCCTGCGGGAATATTCTCCCCCGGCACGACAAGATCCTGGGCCGTTCGGATGACATGTTCATCATCCGGGGGGTCAACATTTATCCCGGATCGATCGACCATCTTCTTTCCCAGGAGCCCAGAGTAGGCAGCGAGTTCCAGGTCCTATTGGAGCGGGGGAAGGATGGGAAAGATTACATGGCGGTGAAAGTGGAGAGGGCGGAAAAAGGGGACCCCCGGGAAGACAAAGCCGTGGCTGACCAGATGGAATATCTTTTCCGGCACCAGCTTCTGGTGAGCGGAAAAGTGGAAATCGTCGATTTCCAGACCCTGCCCCGGACGGAGAGGAAGTCGAAACGGGTTTTCGACAAAAGATAAAGATTTCACCGCAGAGAGCGCGGAGAACGCAGAGATAAATAATCAAAAATAAGCAATCAGCGATCAATTTTCAGCTAAAACAGGAAAGATAATGATTTATTGCTTTAAGCTGACGGCTGATCACTGAGCGCTGATGGCTGTTTTTTTAAGGAGTCCGGTTGTGGTTTTTCATTCCGAAATCCGCATTCCGCATTCCGCATTAAAAGAGAGGAGGAGGAGTCATGAAAAAGATGTTGCCAGTCGCGGTTTCAATGCTGATCCTTATGCTCGGTTGGGGTCCGGTATGGGGAGCCGACCCCATCAAGCTGGGGGCTTTCTTTGATCTAACCGGGGCGTCTTCGGCCATCGGGACCCCTACCAAACTGGTGGCCGAGATGGTGGTGAAGAAGATCAACGGGGAAGGGGGGATCAACGGCCGTCCCCTCGAGCTGGTCATCGCCGATGACGAGGGGGATCCCACCAAGGCGGCGATCATCGCCAAGAAATTCATTGAATCGGACAAGGTCGTGGCCATCATCGGGCCCACCCGGACGGATACGGGCATGGCCTCCAAGCCGATCATCGAGCAAAACAAAGTCCCCACTTTCATGTGCGTGGGCGGAGATCCGCCGATTACGGTGAAGCCGTTCCACTGGACTTTCAAGTCGCCCCAGAGAACCTCGGTGGCGGTGAAGAAGACCTATGACTACCTGAAGAAAAAAGGAATCCAGAAAATCGCCATCATCACTTCGGCGGACGGTTTCGGCCGGGACGGGAAAAACTGGCTCGACAAGCTGGCCCCCGATTCCGGCCTCAAGATCATTTCCAGTGAATCGTTCCAGGCCACGGACAGCGACATGACCGCCCAGCTGGTAAAGATCAAGGCCGCCAACCCGGAGGCCATCATCTGCTGGACCATCGGCAAGGCGGGGTCCATCGTGGCCAAGAACGTAAAGCAGCTGGCCATCAAGGCCCCCCTCTACCAGTGCCACGGACTGCCCGATCCCATCTATATCAAACTGGCGGGAGATGCTTCCGAGGGGAATATCATGCCCTCGACGAAGTTGATGGTGGCCGGTGCGCTGCCCGATTCCGACCCCCAGAAAAAGGTCATTCAGGACTTCGTCCGTCTCTACCAGGATGTCTATAAATACGACACCCAGTTCCCGATCAACACCCACTCCGGATATGCCTGGGATGCCATCTACATCGTGGCCAACGCCATGAAGAAGGCGGGGACGAACAACGAAAAGCTGCGCGATGCCATTGAAGCAACCAAAGGCTACGTGGGGGTCAGCGGGATTTACAACCTTACCGCTGAAGACCACAACGGGCTGGGAACGGATTCCATGGTCATGGTCCAGATTTCGGGCGGGCAATGGAAGAAACTTGATTGATTTTAACGGGACGCAGATGGACGCAGATTAACGCAGATAAGATTCAAAGAACTTTAGGCCCTTAAAGACCATTTCACCGCCTTCGTTTTAGCTGTGTAATCTGTATTGCTTGCGTTCCATTGCTGAAATTTCTATTAAGCAAAAAGCATCCCCCCCACCCTAACCCTCCCCCTCGAGGGGGGAGGGGAGGGAGGGGGTGATT
>JAPLIW010000464.1 GCA_026388915.1 Deltaproteobacteria bacterium | reverse complement strand
GGCTCTTCATAACGGATTTGAAAGGAATGAAAAAGCCGATCGGCATGCAGGAGGCCAACCACCGGGCAAAAGAAAAGCTCAAGAGGGAGATGCGTTCTCTCCTGGATGAGGCGGTCGAGGAAACGGGGGAGGAACATCACTATTACGATGAATGGGATTGCCAGATTGCAGACTACCGGGTGAGGTGGTGCCGCTTGAAGGAGAAGGATGTGGAGAGCGGTTCCACCGGGTTCGTCGACCAGACTTTGGAATTCTATTCCGACTTGGTGGATGAGGTCCGCCGGCAGTTCCAGATGCTCAAGCCGGAGCGGTTTAAAAAGATTCCCAACCTGGAACGGGGGGAGGAGATCGACCTTAACGCGGCCATCGAAGCCTTCATCGACCGGAAGGCCGGCCAATCCCCTTCGGAGAAGATTTACATCGAAAAAAACCGGAAGGACCGTGACTTCTCCACCCTCTTTCTCCTGGACATGAGCGCCTCCACGGACGAATGGGTGGACGGAAAAAACCGGAAACCCGAAATCCCTCACCAGGAAAAGGAGAAGAAGATTATCGACATCGAAAAAGAAGCCCTGGTGGTGATGGCTGAGGCCCTGAAAGAGATCGGGGACGAATACGCCATTTACGGGTTTTCCGGATACGGGCGAAAAGAGGTGGATTTTTACGCCATCAAAGATTTCCAGGAGGAGTACGGGGACCGGGTGAAAGGGCGGATCGAGAAGATCAAACCCCAGCGCTCCACCCGCATGGGGACGGCCATCCGGCACGCGGTGGAAAAGATGGCCGGCCGGGAGTCCAAGATCAAGAATTTGATCCTGATCAGCGACGGGTACCCGCAGGATTATGACTATGGGGATGACCGTTCCGACAAGGAGTACGCCCTCCAGGACACCATGACCGCCCTGGAGGAGGCGGCCCGCAAGCAGATCCATACCTTCTGCATCACCGTGGACCGGGCCGGGCACGATTACCTGCGAAAGATGATGCCCCCCTCTCGGTACCTGATCATCGAAGAGACCAAGGCCCTGCCACGGGAACTTCCCAAGATATACCGGAAATTAACTACCTGAGATGGATGGGATATTTTAAAAGGCGGAATAATGAAGACTGACCGCCGGCAAATTCGAAAGGAAAGAAAATGAAGAAGAGAACGACCATTTTTTCCGCCTTAAGCTTGACCTCAACCTTGGCCTTTTTCCTCGCCGGATGCCTGGGTCCCGGCATGAACGTCCGGGTGACCGTCACTCCCAGCTTAATCGATAAGACCTATCCGGACAAAATGCCGGTAAACATCGGGCTCTATTTGAGCGATGAATTCAAGAATTACCGGGTCACGGATTCGACCAAGACCCTGGGGACCACCTATGATTTTTGGAATCTGGGGAGTGAGAGCGCGGGAATGTTTCAGGTAGGGTTGAGTCAGATCTTTGAGAAAGTGGTGGCGGTGGACCAAAAACCTCCGTTCTCCAAAGCGCAATCCCTTCCTCTCCGGGCAGTGGTGGAACCGAAGATCGAAGGTTTCGATTTCAAGGTTCCGGCGATCGTCGTCCAGCCCTGGTCCACGAAGATTCAATATAAAATCCTGGTGTACAACATGGAAGGAAAAGTGGTCTGGCAGAAATCCATCACCGGGGTAGGGGAGGTCCCGGGTTCCTACACGCGGACGCTGGAAGAACTCGGCACCAATCCGGCCAAACCCACGACCGCCGCGATCATCGACGCCACGGATAAATTGATCGAAGCGATCCTGGGTTCGGAGGAGATAAAGGGGCTTTTGAAGTAAAAGATGGTAATTGGCGGGAGAAATCCGAAGCTTGAGGTAATCTTTTTTGAAATTTCATTGAAAATTATGTTACAAAAGTCTTCTATAGGTGGAGTTCACCCTGCCCATCTACCGTTACCGATATTCGCCTTTCATCCCCCGGGCTAGTTAGGAAACTGCATTCGGGAGGAAAAACGTGCTCAAGAGCAGAATTACAGAGATGCTGGGCATTCAGTATCCAATTATCCAAGGAGGAATGGCTTGGCTCGGCCTGGCGGAATTAGTTGCGGCGGTCTCTAATGCCGGAGGTTTGGGCATCATTGGGTCGGTGACTTTTCCCACACCGGAGGAACTTCGGAATGAGATACGCAGGACAAGGAAGCTAACTGACAAGCCATTCGGGGTCAATATCACGTTGCTGCCGGCGATGAGGCAACTGCCCAATGATGGCTTTGTTCAGGTAGTCGTAGAGGAAGGTGTCCCCGTCGTGGAAACAACCGCCGGCAGGCCGGAAAAGTATGTAGATACTCTTAAACGAGCCAATGTAAAAGTCATGCACAAGGTGGGTTCTGTAAGGCACGCCAAAAATGCCGAGAAGATAGGCTGTGATGCGGTCATTGCCGTAGGTTTTGAGGGGGGCGGACATCCTTTAATGGACGATGTCTCGCTGTGGAACCTGGTCCCGAGAATGGTTGACGAAGTCGCCATTCCGGTGATCGCCGCCGGCGGGACAACCGACCACCGCCAGATGATCGCTGCTTTGGCTCTAGGAGCAGAAGCGGTTCTTATGGGGACGGTATTTATGGCCGCCAAAGAGTCTGTTGCTCATCCGAAGTTTAAGCAGGCCTTAATCAATGCCACGGAATGCGACACGGTTTTGATCCAGCGTTCCATTAAGAACCAGACCCGAGTCTTGAGAAACAGAACCGCGGAAGAGGTTCTAAATATGGAGTCTCGCGGGGCATCTTTGGAAGAACTAATGCCGATAATCGGCGGTCAGCGGGGGAAGAAGGCCTTGATGCTCGGAGAGGTAGATGAGGGGACCATGACCTGTGGTCAGGGGGTTGGTTTGATAAAAAATGAACTCACCGTCAAAGAAGTCATCGATGGTATGGTTAAGGAAGCAGAGACGCTTCTGAAGAGGCTCAACTCGCTAAACCGTTCCCAATAACTCTAAACCAAGGAGGAAGAGGAAGATGAAAAGCAAGAAAGGAGTCGCAGTTATTTTTTGTGCCTGGGTTATATTTTTCATTTTTCAAGGCCCGGCTGCAGGGGAAGATGTCATCAATCTCGGTTTCACCGGTCCGTTGACCGGGCCGGCGGCCGCCATCGGCATTGACTCCCTCCATGGAAACTTAATCGCCGCCAAGGAAATCAACGACGAAGGAGGCGTGGTGGTGGCCGGGAAGAAGTATAAAGTGAGCATCCAGACCTATGATGATGAAGGGGTCGCCGCCAAGGCCGTAGCCGGGATGCAGCGCTTGAAGGATAAGTACGAGGTTCCGGTTATTAATCAAAACATCAGCGGGTCCCTCATGGCCATGCTGGAAAGAAATGAGAAGATGGGCATCCTGCTGATCGGGTTTTTCAAGATTCCCGATGCCACCAAGCGGGGGAACAAGCTGGTCCTGCGCAATCAACAGACTATTAATGAGGACGCCTTAGGCCTGGCCAAGGAGACCGTCAGGATTCTAAAAGCCAAGACTTATGCCATGATCTCCGATGTGGGAGATTACGGGAAAACTTCGGTCAAAGCCTACCAGCAAGCCTTCGAAAAGCTCGAGGTCAAGATGGTGGCGAATGAGTGGTTGGACGGGCGAACCCAGACTGATTTTCGGGGACAACTGACCAAGATCAAGGCCACCAAACCGGACGTGATCATGGTTACCGCCTATGATGAGGCCACGGCCGGGGTCATCAAGCAGGCCCATGAGCTGGGGATCAAGACCCCGTTTGCCGTTTCCACGGGCTTCTCGGCTGCGGGCGAGAAACTTACCGGCCCGGATTTGATCGAAGGATATTTAAGACGAGTCGAGTTTACGAATTCAAGACCTATGCCGCCCGCGGTGGCCCGTTATCGGACCCAATTGTATCCGGCCATGGGGTATAAGGAACCGGCAGGCGGCTTTGGCGTGAATTGCTATGCGAGTGTCCATATCATCGTGCGAGCTATGCAAAAAGCCGGTACAACCACCGACGCCCTCAAGATCCGGCAGGCCGTTCCATTGGTGGTCCCCCTCGAGGAGAAATATGACTCTACCGGTTTAAAAACTTTTGCGGAGGATGGAGAAGGAATCATGACCGCCCAGATCGGGAGATACCGGAAAGGAATCGTGGTGCCGATGAAATAGGAGTTCCCTTTCCAGGATTGGATTAAGCCAAATAGGTTTTGCCGGCGAATGCCTGAATAGCGGTCGTAAAGGATAACTGGGCTCAAGGCTGAAAGAGGGAATAGAAGGGCCGGGTCTTTTAAAGACGTAGCGCCGCGGAGCCGCAAACAAAATAGTAAACTTAGCCCAGAACAGCTCACTTCCCAGAAATCCCCCCTCGCCCCCCTTTTCTAAAGACATCCTATAAGGTGTCAAGGGGGAAAAAAACGAAATTTGGAGGGACTTATCCACAGGGTATTCTCTTTACGATTGTACAAAAACCATCTGGGGGTTATATGGTTCACCGGACTTCAACATGGCCAACATGATTTGAAGGAGTTTTTTCGCTACACAGATGATAGCCTGTTTTTTCGTTTTCCCCTGGGAGCATTTTCGA